>DAHXNH010000201.1 GCA_027365485.1 Clostridiales bacterium | reverse complement strand
CAATAAAAAGATCACGGGAATCACACTTCGCCAGCGATAGCGCCATCCGGTCTTCCATTCCACACGTTGCATAATGGCCAAGAGCGCTATGAAGACAGCGGGAATAGCCAATACACTATATTGATCAAAGGGATCGGTTTGCCCAGCGTTGCTGCTAAGTCCATTCAGTTCCACAATGAAGAGCGCCCCTAAGAGCCAGATCCACGCCTGCCACCGTGACTTGAACAGCAGCAACCCTATCACGGGCCCAAAGATGAAGGCCACATATTCGAGGGACCGAGTCGACTTGAGCCAGTGGAACAGTTCCCAGGGCCGCTTAGACAAGGCGCTCATCGCTAGATGGGACGTCGGGCCAAACGCTTGATAATAAGGCAGCCAAAAACTTTGATGAGTCCAGTGCGGAAGGATCACTCCGGTCATCAATATCAACCAGACAACCCCGGCCATGGCCGTCAATATTCCAACCATCCTCCGCAGATCGGAACATCCGAAGGCCAAGCCCAGGCCGAGTCCGAGCACGGCTAAACCCGCGACATCATTCACCGATAGCGTCAAGAGCACGACGATTCCGTACCCTATCCATCGCCTACTGAGCCCTAAGTGCACCGCTGCAAACAGCAGGGGAACCGCCAAAGTGACCGGATGAAAATCATCAACGTTAGCCGCTAAGAGGGCAGGATAAATCAGGTAGACGAGTCCAACGACATGGCGTGTACGTGCGGGCACGCCAAGATCTTCGCCGATACGGACCAACCCTAGGTACCCTGAGCCCAAGCTAAACGACTGTAGCGCAAACAAAAAGCCAGTGCCACCTAAGTGATACATCGGAGCCAATAGCCATAAAATTAGCGAACCCGATTCGGCCACAATGGGTAGGCCAGTTAAACTCGAAGATGCTAACAGGCCATGATGCCAAATCGCCCAAAGGCCTTGTTGATAAAGGCCTAGATCCCATCCCGTAGCAAACCACGCTTGGTAGCGAATAGCCGACAGTGAGGCCAGAACCGCAGTATACAAAAATACCCAGACCCAAGGCGCCAGGCGATCCGAATTCACCAAGGATCCTAGGGCAGGGTTAAAATTTTGCGAACTATCAATCGTACCTCCGGTCAGGTTCTGTTCAGCCATCAATATCTCCCAGTTCTCATCTGTCTATCGATCTATCGATCTATCGCTCAATCAATCGTCGTTAACCTAAGGACTCGGGGGTGCATCCATCTTGATTTGGCGACGCCGCTACACTTTCGTCCAGCCCTTGGCCAATCACCATTTGAAATACTGCTTGCGACCATGGGGGCAGGGATTGCCCATCCTCACGCCTCTTGCTTGCCATCTCTACGCCCTATACTTAATAACTCGTCTATCATAACGTACTTCGGCACCCTGTCTTGTCTTCGACTCGACGCCGCGCAGGTTATACGCCTTAGGGCAGGGAATGCACGATCTTAAAAAGATAGACATCATCTTTCCCGTAAACTAAGCGTGCTTTCTGACTCAAGAGCGTCGTCCATGAGCGAACCAAAGCTTTCGGAGTGTTCCCCGTGGAAAATTCAGAGTCCAGCACGACATAGGTTCCGATAACCAGCGTTTTCGAGCCCAGCGTGTTCGCATCAATGGCCTGCGCTCGATTTGAAACGTGGGGCAACACAAAGTTTTGCGCCACCACTGGAACGGTTCGGGGAATCATGGCGGTAGCCTGAACCAACTCAGGGCGATTACTCGGCCAGCCCCGCCAGGTGGTATCGTGCAAATGCCAGGCCATGGCCAACAAAAACAGCAACGAGACCCCTAACGCTCCGCGCGTACGCCATGCTGCCCAATCCCACGGCACCGATTTGACGACTACCAAGGCAGTGACAAAAAGTGAAGGCAAGGCAAATAAGCTGTACTGGTCAAAAGGCGAGGTCTGCGCAGCAAACCGACTCAGGCAATTAATCTCCAACACCAACAACGCACCGGCAATCCATCGCCAGTCCCGGTCAAAGCTTCGGCGACCTAGTCCGAGAATACCAAGCATGGGGCCAAAGATCCATACAAGATATTCCCAGGGCCGTTTTTCCACCGCCCAGCCGAAAATGAGCCAAGGATGACTGAGAATGGTCTCTGCACCTTGAATCGGCGTGGATCCATACTGCCCGTAATAGGCGCTCCACTGATTCATGGCGTGGCCCGAGAGAAGCGGGATGAGATAGGCGATGGTGCCAAAGAGCCAGCCCACACCCACCGCTACGGTGACGAGCCCCCACACTCTCGGCCCTCTATCCCTACCTAAAATGAGAGTCAGACCAAGGCCAATGACCGCTACGGCCACCATATCCTTCATCGCCAACGCCAGCACGACGACAATGGCATAGGCCACCCATTTTTCTTTCATCGCATAGTGAATGGCAGCTAGCAGCAAGGGAACGGCCAACACGTCGGGATGAAAGTCAAAGAGATTCGCGGCGAGGAGGGCGGGAAACAGCAAATAGACGATTCCGACCAAGGTCGCCATCACCCGAGAGACGCCCAAATCGTTGCCAATTTGCTGTATCCACCAATAGCCCAGTCCCAAACTAAACGCTTGCAAGAGCAGCAAGAAGTCAGTGCCCAAATAATGGTACAGCGGAGCGAGCGGCCACAAAACAAAGGATGCGGTGTCGGCTAGCACGGGCTCCCCAGTAAAGCTGGAGCGAGCCCACAAGCCATGGTGCCAAATAGCCCACAGTCCCTGCTGGTAAAATCCAAGGTCCCATCCGGTGGCAAACCAATGTTGAAAACGGAAGAGACAAAGGCCGGTCAAGACGACGGTGTATGCCACCACCACCAACCACGGAGCGAACCCCAGAGCAACCACTCGAGGTGCAGTTCCCCCTTCCGCTTTCCTCATTGGCGAAACTCCGGCCAACGCTGGCATCTACTTGACCATCCCCCAGTCGACCAAATTCTTAGCGACCGTGCCCAAGAGACCAGCATCTTTCCAGAACTTCGGTTCCTTGGCCAGAGCAATGATCTCGATCCATTCGTGGCCGGTGTTGGCCAAGCTCGAAGGAGTGACCGTGGCAAAGGTTTTGGCCGCAGCTTTTTGCTGATTGTCCATCAAATAGCCAAGCCCTTGGGCCAGTTGGTCGGCTCCGGTCGGAGCCGGCAACTCAAGCGACGGGATCATCCCTTGCGGAATCGAGGCTTGTTCCTTGGCATAATCCGAAAACGCTGTTTTTAGATCTCGAGCGGACGCTTCCGTCAAAGTACGATTGCTGTCACTGAGCCCCGCCACGGCCACATTATAAAGTCCTTCCCACGCGAGATCCAAGCTCACCGCCCGCATAGGGCCAAGTTGGATGGCGCGCATAAACTCGGTCAAGGCGAGCGGGTATTGCTTAGCATCCACCAAATAGTTGCCGTAGGCGGCATATGTGCTGGCCGAGGTCGGCATGAGGGCGAGCGCTTTCTGATAGGCTAGATTGGCTTCCTGAAAGTCGTAACCGCTCTTCGCCTGAGTCGATAGGCTGGCCAAAAGCTCTGCCTGCAAGTCTTGCGCGTCACCCAAATTGGGTTGGTCGGCCACCGCCACATCGATGGTCGCCAACACCGATTTGTCCGATTTCTTGGCCGCCGCCTGGTTATTGGCGGCCTGCAAATATCCCTGAGCCTGAGCTAAATTGAAGGCAAAAAGCGCCATAGCCACCGAAACCGCCGCTGCCGTCCAAACCGGCCAGATCTTTTTGTCTGGAACCACTTCCGGGCCCTCAGCACGCAGTGCGAGCCCCATAAAAGCACTCCATACAGCCGCTAAAAACATCTCATCCCAGAAGAAAGAGAGGTCCCAGTCGACGAAGCTATGGCCCAATAAAGCCACCGTGACCGCAGCAAGACCAGCCGCTACCCAGCGCGCCTCTTTTTCAAGTCGACGGGAACGCCACACCCCATAAATCACTCCGGCCATCAGTGCAGCATATCCCAGCCCAGCCAAAGCCCCGCCGTCAATCCACCACTGCACCCAACCATTGTGCACTTCGCGCGAGGTGTAGGGCAAAGTTTGAAAGACCCGGTAATCAGCCGCCCAACCGCCAGCCCCATAGCCCCAGATAGGGTTCTTCTCCGCCATCTTCATCCCGTTGCTGACAAAGATGCCCCGTTCCCAAATCCCCAGTTGACGCCCACTCACCTCCACAATTCGGCTGTAGATGGACTCCGGCATCACGTGGACGAACCAGGGCACGAGATTAATCGACGTCCCCTTAGCATGGGCCGATACCATCATTAACTTGGTGACGGCCACCGATCCGGTCACCGGAGTCACGGTGACCGAAAGCGCCTGATTACCTGCGCCTAGAGGCGGAATATGCAGAGAAGCAGTCGACTTGACTGTCTGCTGTAATAATGTGGTGGGGTTGTCGTACCGAGACTCCGCCTGCAAAAGCACCGTAGCTGGCCCGCTGACGGCCACGGTAAACGTCCCTCCCACGAGAGGATGACTATTAGCAATAGTGTACGGTTTAGCCACGGTCGCCTCGACCGGCTCTTTGCTTTTATGATTGACGTAAAAGCCGAGCACGGCAAGGACCAAGATGAGGACAATGCCGGCCGCCGCCCAAGATTGCCCAGAAGTCGGCGAGACCTTATTCCAGAGCCAACTCAACCCTTCCCAGACCAGCACGGACACGGCCACAATACCGAGAAAGATCAGCGGTCCAAGATGGTTGGCGGGAAGCGATCCCCTCCACAGAAACGAGAGCAGAAGTCCCCCCACCCCGGCACCGATGAGTTCATTCAAAATGCGGGTCCAGACACCTCGCTCGGCTACAACCACCACCCCTGCAATCAGCGCAAATGGCATGATCAGGTCTGCGCCCCGAGACAACGACAAAATGAGACCGGCGCCGTTAATCATCGCTGCTCCGCGCTTAAGCCAACGCTCCCAGGCGGTCGGCGGGCGTAAAAAACCAAGGCCGAGGTATCCAGCGCCAAAGACGGCACCTGCGGTGTCAGGATACTCAAACACCGTCGACCAGCGATCTGGAGCAAAAATAGCCCCCGGAACGGTCAGCCAGTGGGCCGTCGTCAGAGGAATAGCAAAGGCCAAGATGGCCGTAAAATAGCCAATGAGGCCGAGAAATCGACGGTTCAATACGGCATCCTTGGCCATGACTAACGCCCCGACGGCCATCGCCACCAATGTCCAGTGCAAAAATGTCCCTTGTTCGGCCGTCCCAATGTCGACCGCGTGGGTGAGGGCAATGGTATACCCAAGGGCTGCCACCGCCCAAGGCAGCAACAGATAGAGAGCCTTTCGATCCAGCCATCCGGTCAAAAATCCCAGGGCCGCCAGCACAAATCCTGCCACTAAAAGCGCCGAATAGTTAAAGAACAGCCCTTTGGCCCACGCTGAAATGGCTAAGAGCAATAGGACAGCCACAAGGGCATAGGTTGGCGTCCAAATCTGCAGGAACCCCTGCCCCGTGGGCAGGGAATTCGTCGATGATTTTCGTCGCAGTGCCACGTTACTCGACGGTCGTGATACCTTGGCCACCTTAAAACATCCCTTCGTTCCATTCTTAGACACTTTCATACCTTACGTCTCGCAGCGAGTGGCCGAAAAGCGCTGTTCCGACACCCCGGCCATACACACTCTATCGATCCCAGTCAACCCTCGATACAACACACGATGCCATGGTCGCCTTATATCGTTCGAAGGTAGACCTCCGTACCAAATGTGCTCACCCTTACCCATGAGGGCATCAGCCCGTTTCGCTGGGCTTATTCGCCCTCACGTACGCTTGAGTTTTGCTCTTAGCCGTCTTCGCCATCATCTCTCCGCAGGGTTGGAGCCGCAACTTCGAAAACCCTGCCGATAGCCAGCCGTAACCGTTCCCTTCAATCGAAAAGCCCACAGGCAGCTTCCTTCGGGTACTAAGCTTCCTTCCGGCCACAAGGGGAATTCGGCTCCCGCCGCTACCTTCCTCCTTTTCCGATCCCCTTACGGGTGAAGTCGCCACCCACACTGGTACTCCTTGCGATGCAAGGCGGATTTCCCAGGGCAGGTTCCCCTTAGCTGATAAAGGAGTCCGGTAGCGAGCGTGCTTCGGCGGGGAACTTCCCCGCCCCGAAATCAGAGCTAAGGACTTGCTTGCGCTCGAAAATCTCTCGTCGGATTTTCAACACCACTGCCTTCGGCACCCACACTGGAACCCGTTCCCGGAGTTCCGGCTCGGTATGCCGGGGCTCGAGGTTCATCGTGTCCACCGCATCGGCGCAGGCGATGTAATGGCCATTCCGATCATGTTAAAGGTCGCCTTGACGAGTATCCTTGCGGACGTACCCGCTCTCTTGACACTCTTGCAATCCACCCTCATCCGGCTTAGGATCTCCATCGACAATGCATCTAGTCCGAAACAGAGGGGTTTCCGCGTCGCTTCAAAAATCCAGAGCCCACCTCGGCTTGTTCCCTCACTCTGCACGCATCCAGTTTCACCCGCCTCAGGTTGAACCGCCAAATCCGGCCCGCCTTTGAGCAGTCTCCAGTGTTGGATGACGTGGCCAGTGTTTTTGCTGCCGCCTGCAGTCGGTTCCGTGCCGCCCCCCTGCGCACTAGTCTCAACGCTCAGGCGGCCGAACCCATCGCCATAGAAATGGCCTCGGCCATCCCTGAAGACCTCGGTCACGCGCGCATCCAAGCCAACGACTAGGAGTTCATGGCGTTCAGGCCGGGTTTTGACCTCGACCGGAACGGGGATATGGATTGCCACCCTCTGCTTAATCGAGTGGATCATTCCCCCGACGTTGCCGGTGACCGCCGGAACCGAAAAGCCGTTAAGGGGCATGACGATCCGCTGGCCGGGGATCAAACTAGCGAGGGAAAGATACGGCTTGCTTTGATGGGTGAAGAAACGGTAGAGAAAATGGTCCCGCACAAACGACCGAAGAAGATGAACCTGCGGCAAATGACCCAGGGCAGGCCGAAGTGGCCGCCGCAGCACAGGGGCTACCGTCTTTCGTTCCCCGAAAGGGACATCGAATGAAAGGTTCGGCGCTTCGCTTCTGAGCACCGCCCCGATCCGAGCAAACTTTTGGAGTAACCAGAAAGCATACCGCTGCGGCGGTCCCTCAAATGTGCAAAAAAGTTTTTCCTGGATAGGCGTCTCGGCGATGGCGGCCAGAATCCAGCGTTTCATCGCATCCACGGCATCGGCTAGGGTCCGGTCGTAAACATAGAACGGCAGGTCCGAGAAGCTTACCCGCGTCTTCTTGCCCTGATTCCGGAAGTTTCGGGGACTATCGATGGCGGACCGAGCGAGCATCCGAAGAAAGGCCTCCTTTTTAAGGGAATAGACGGTGACGAGAGCCAGAAGCGTCGCCCCCTTGGCGGTGTTGAGTACACGGGAAAGCCACTGGATGGTTCGCGTCACGCTTCTACCGCCCCTTTCAGTTTCTCGAGCAACTTCTGGTCCTTATCACTTCGGTTGCCGTAAAGCCTCGCCGAAAACACTGTGATGATCTCTAGCACATCTTGGGCCAGTTCCTCTTCGAAAGTTGGCTCCTCGCCTTGGTTGATAATGACGACCTCAATGTCCTTCATCTCACAGATCGCAAACACCAACTCAGCGCCAAAACGCAGCAATCGATCGTTTTGAGTGAGCACGAGGCGGTCCACATCCCCCGCGACGATTTTCTCCAAGAGCTTTTGGAGACCGTGCTTGTGATAGTTTATTCCCGATCCGAGATCCGAGAGGATTTCGAATGACCACCCGTTAGCGGAACAGAACCTCTCCAACATCCGGGCCTGCCGTTCCAGATCCGCTTTCTGGTCGGGACTCGATACCCGAGCATAACCAAGGGTCGTTCTTGTATCTGGACCGGAGTGAAACGCATTCGGTCGGAGTTTAGCCAGGTCGTACCGTCTCTGGCCGCCAGCGGTCCGTTCGTCCGGCAATAGCCGTCCTTCACGTTCCCAGCGGCGGAGGGTGGATTTCGATACCCCCAGGAATTCTGCCGTTTCACCTATCGTTGCCATCTTACTCATAGTAATATAATACGAGCAAGTTTAGACAATATCAAGTCTAACTGTTCGAACTCCAAGGCGAGACAATTCGCCTATGTCTATCAAACATTCGCCAAAAATCGACTGAGTCCTTCCCTAATCGTCGAATTTCCAACTCCCTCAACAAGGAAATTCCTTCCTGGTCCTGATTATTATGGGAAGAAGAAGACTAACCCATCTGTGTTTTGGGGGATCTGACTGCTCACCCGCCGCAAGGAACTAAAAGTCTTCGTCCAGTAAAAAGAGAGTAGCGGCATCCAGATCACCGCTGGGCATCGTCTCGTACCGTGGAAGCGGAGGCCACTCGGCCAACCGGAAGCCTTCAAGGCGTTCAAGCAGTTCCTGATCGGCCCCGGAGGGGGAGACACCCATTCTCTGCGGGCTCAAAGATCCGGTTAAGGTGCTCGTGGACCTGTATTTGTGGCATATTTTCAATCAGTAAAAGTTTGCCTTGGAAAAAGTCCTCCAGCACTGGGCCCCGAAGAGCCCGGAGTGGCTGCACATCATGAGCAGGATCTTTGACATTTGCGCCCTGCGGTCCGCCACCGAGGACGGGCCCGTGATTCAGGCGCTGATGGCCACAACCGGGAACGTCTGATGCGGATGGTGAATCTACCGCCCGACGTGGGCAAGTAGACTAAAAATTGGTGCCGTCAATACCACTGTGGTAAAAGTGCACTTGACCTATTCCTACAATGATTTTGGTGCGTAGGCGCGATCGAGAAAGCGTAGCCCAATGTTGTCAGGCTCTGGAGGTGGTAATACTGTCCGTCAAAGCCTTGCATCTCATCTATGAACTGCCGCTCAAAGACTTATAGGACTAGGGCTTTGTGAGCGATAGAATGAGCGTCCAACGACTCTACCCGCGATCGCAAAGCCCGGGTCGTCGCGATCATCACCAGGATTTTACATTGGGGCCGACGGATCACCCCAATGGGATGGGATGCGTTTTGCGACCGATTTCGGCCAGTCAGAGCGGAATCCCCGAAGTATACCAAACCGTCTTTGGCTTCGATGCAGCCAAAATTCAACCTATTGCCTTGGGGATACCGCTTAGATACCTTAAGAATGCCCCAGCAAAGCCCCAATGATGAGAGTGATGGCTGCCAGAACGATTGCGCTCCAGGTACTGACCCGAAATTCAAGGCGGTGTTCCAGCGTATCCAAGCGGTGGTCCACGGCGGCAAAACGTTCATCCATCCGCCGTTCTTGTGCAGTAAACCGATCGGCTATCTGCCGTTCTTGCGCGGTAAACCTATCGTCTATCTGCCGTTCTTGCGCGGCAAGCCGTTCATCCATCCGCCGTTCTTGCGCGGTAACCCGTTCATCCATCCGCAAACGCTCATCGTTAAAACGCTGATTCATATTTTCGTTATAATTGCTGAATTTGATTGCTGATCAGCACCCACGGCATTTCGAGGACCGGGGTGGGCTCCGTGGGGGCTTTCGGTGCGTCGCTCATGGGTCTCCGTCCTTTCGCATCGCACGTTGTTGCGACTTCTAGTATATCAAAACTGGCTGCGTCAATGATCATGGCAGCGGGTTTGCTGTAGGCTTCGTCATGTCATTGTGACCATTGCAGAAGTCGTTATCTGTGCGATCCCATAGAGCCCCGACGGCTCGGAGAAGTGGGCACTGACATGTTTTAGGCAACCCAAGAGGGTTCTTTGTCGCGGACGTGCAGGACTCAGAGCATTCCTTACGCTATCCGTCGGATCTTGCCCCAGAGAACTCTTGTCATGCCCTGAAGGGCCTAGCGTCGGACCGGCATCAGTCGATAAATTCTGTCCCGGGAATCCTCCACTCGCTTCAACACACAGGTCCACTTTACCCGTTCTGGAGGAGCCAGACGGAAGTTTCCACGGACGTTCGTAAAGATGTAGTAAGACTCGTGCCATCACCTAGACGACGCATGGAAAAGAAGCCCCCGCTGTGGCAAAACCCTCCCTATTACTGGCAGTGCGATAATCTCAGCCAAAGGACCGAGCCATATGGCATCCCTCTATCTCAGTCACGTCCCTATGGACACTCCCGTTAGCTCATAGCCGGATCTCTTCTATCCCGGGTATAGGAGCCATGCGCTCCCCTTCGATCACTTTTTACGCGCAAACCACAGCCAAGCAACAAGAGAAAGACTATCGGATTTGCCGGCAAATAACATGAGACCCAATTCCAGTAATCGACCTTCAGTGGACAGGTCAAAATTCCATGATCGCCCTTTATTTCATCTCATAAACCTTCGCACTCTCTTCTTCACACTATGACGAATAGACGTTACCGCACCGTCGATCTGTTTTTTTGATGGAATGGCCACGCCAGCAGGAATGCGTTGGAGAGATCTAGCCAGCTTGTCGGGCCGAATAGCCACTCACGCACCGATCGCGTGGCGCCCGAAAGGCGCCGCGGTCATCCAGCCCGATCACAACCGTCAACGTCTGAACCCTAAAGTGCCGTACGCACTCGGAGATGGCGGTCGCATCTCTTGGTTTGCCGTGGGATCGGCGGGCGAACTCGCGGCCGCTTGATCCTGTCTCTTCCCGACGATTTCGAGAAAAGCGGCTTGGACTCCGATGTACTTTCCAACACCAGTCCCCACAGGCTTTCAATTCATCGAGAAAAAAGCACGGCCTGGTAACCTTTCACGAAGAGTCGGCGTTTTGTTGGTAGGAAACACCCATGGCATTGTGCTGAAAGGAGATTTCTTATGGCGTGGTCCCATCTCGCTGCAAAAGCATTAGTTACGGCGGCCATTGGAGCGACTGCATTCATTTCCTCCTCTAGCCACCAAAAGCCCCCGACGGCCCCATCGTCGGTCGAACAATTTTCTCAAATCCCCATCCCGTCAACCGATCCCCGCACGTTTTCTGACCACCTAGCTTCGGTCCCGAATACAGCCAACGCGCTTCTCCTGTCCGCTTCCGGCCTTCCAACCCTGCCATCCGGCCAAGCCTATGATCTTGCGCTCAGTAATGCATTGAGCGGCGGCAAGGACCGATTGCACGTGTGGTTCTATCCTGTCAACATCCAAGACGCGCAACCGACAGGCTGGTCGATTATGCGCACCCTTTCGGTACCTCTCAATCAGTGGGGGGTCATTACCCTAACACCGCATGATGCGGTATTAGGCACCCTGAATCCGAACTATTTAAATGCTCATCCGAAAGGTCTCACGACGTCATTTTCGATCACATTGGCCTATACCCTGGGCTCTCATCCTGCTAGTTTAGCCAACTTCTGGTACCTGTCGGCTGCCACCTCCGAGGCCTCCCCTTCCCCCAGCCTCTCGGCCTGTCTGAGCACCGATGCTTTAAAACGCGTTGCCATTCCGACGTCCGATCCGTTGACCTTCGCCGATCAGCACCAACCTAAAGGCTCCACCGCCAGCGCCAGCCCCATCCAGGCGGCAGGATTGCCGTCCCTGCCACCCGGCCAAGCTTACGACCTGGCCCTCGGATTTTCTTTTAACGCCGCCAACCAGCCTGACGTCATGCGGGTTTGGCTTTATCCGGTGCATATCGATACCGGTTCGCCCACCGGATGGGCCGCACTCAAAAGTATGCCCATCCACCCCAATCAACAAGGCACCACCGACATTTCGCGGGCTTATCTCGACCCCGGCAACTATTGGGGCGACAACCCCATGCCCCCAAAATGCGCGTTCACCCTGTCCCTTCACTACGCCTTGGGGGCCCATCCGTCCAACGGATTTAATTCCTGGTATCTTGCGAGCCCGGAGGCCTAATCAACATTCTTCGGGTCCTAGCATGGAGCGATGGACGCTACCGTCGAGATGAAATGAAAGGCAGGCTCGTCTCTCCACAATTCAATCGCATGTCTGAGCGTCCGCTGGCGAGGGAACCTTTACCCAGCGGACTTTGCCGTCGCACTTCCTAATTGAAAACCCTTCGAACCACCCCACGGTGGGTTTGCAACAAATTCTCCCTCACTGTTCTTCGACCTTGACATTGAGCAAGATATGGTTTACATTGTGATTGTGAGCACAATCACAACAAGAAAGTGAGATGATACATGATGTTGCAATTCTCGCAATTGGTCTCTCCGGTAGCGGGTACCGGGGGTACGTCGTCAGCGTTCTATCCGTGGGTAGCCCAAGGCAAGTCAACCAGTTTACATGGATTTCCTCGTTCCGTCGTTGTTTTTACGGAGGGCACATCGGCCGCTCCGGTGGTCTTCTACGAAGTTCGAAGCGAAAGCAGCTACCGGATACTCCGTCGATTCATCGACCAACATCCGACGTGGGAAGTCAGCACCGAGTGGACGCGAGGTCGATTCCATTGGTATCTTCGTGAGCGTTTGAACCAGGCGTTGCCTATCTTCCATTTTCGTGAAACTCGCCAAGGATGGGTCCGTGTGCCCGAACCTCGGCAAGCGCAGGTTGCCACCTCCCAAGAAGAAACCCTCTTTATCCCCCAGATCTCCTAATCGAACCCAATACCGGACGCCCGGGAATCCCGGGCGTCTTTATGCTTTGCGTCGCCTAAGTTTGTGCCGTCAGTTGCCGCTGGCTGGGGTTGGGGGGGGGTCGAATCGACGTTCACCCATTGCGCATTTTGGGGAGCGAAAGGGCAAGATCTGCCAACGGAAATCTCAGCGCATGAAATAACTTTACGCATACATTACATTTCCGATTGATCCATTTGTTAAGTTGGCTCCGCTC
>DAHXNH010000199.1 GCA_027365485.1 Clostridiales bacterium | reverse complement strand
ATTTATTGGATGAGCCCTCAGGAATTTCGATTATCGTGGTGACCACCATCTGCTAGTCCCTCCGTCTCTCAAACATCGCAGAACGTGGGGGGTTCAGATCTAAAAACACCCAACCGCGTCAGGATGCCATAGATCCCAGCGCTCTGCGGCAGGTGTTATTATCCTGATCAATCAGGTGGTTTGGAAACTTGGACAGGTCAACACCATGACCTTTGCCAACCCTATCACTTCCTCATTTTCGAGGCAAGATCGCGAGCGGACGATAGACCGATCAAAGACAAAAAACTCTGGTCGGCGTGCCTGACATGAAGGGGTAGCTTTTGCAAAGATACCGAGTCGCGTCGGCGCTTTTTGGACGTCTGCAAAGAGCATCCCGCTCTCAGACCCATCTCAGACGTCTCGGCCAGCCCATCCATTTTCATCCGGCCTAGGCCGAAGGAGATTCGGAAGATTCGAAGAGACGCTGGTACTGTTCGTGCGTAATCCTGACTTCCCGACTCTTGGCACCGTCTTGGGGGCCGATAAAACCACGTTCTTCCATGGCGTCGACCAAGCGCGCGGCTCGGGTATATCCCACCCGCATCCGCCGTTGCAACATGGAGGTCGAGGCCTGCTGACTTTCGACGACCAATTGCACCGCCTTTTGAAACAGAGGATCGGTTTCCGCCGGCGGCCCACTGCCTTCCGAGTCATCTGCGACTTCAAAGTCAAAGGCGTCGGTTTCCGGTGGCGGAGTCTGGAGCCTTAGGTACTCGACGATGGCTTCAATCTCTTTTTCACCGATATACGCCCCCTGCAGCCTTTGCGGTTTGGCCGAGCCGACCGGATGAAAGAGCATGTCTCCGCGGCCTAAAAGCTTCTCAGCGCCGACCGCATCTAAAATCGTGCGCGAGTCGACCTGGCTCGAGACTGAAAATGCAATCCGCGACGGAATATTTGCCTTAATGGTCCCGGTAATTACATCGACCGAAGGACGCTGGGTGGCAACAACGAGATGGATACCTGCAGCACGGGCCATTTGTGCCAATCGGGCGATAGATTCTTCGACTTCGGTCGAAGCGACCATCATCAGGTCGGCCAGCTCATCAATGATAATCACCAAATAATACAGTTGTTCTTCGGCTTCCACGGTCTGGTTGTAACGGATCATGTCGCGCACGCCTGCCCGGGCAAAGAGCTGATAGCGACGCTCCATGTCGCGTACGGCCCACCGAAGCGCCATCGCCGCCTTTTTGGGGTCGGTGACCACCGGCGTCAACAAATGAGGAATCCCGTTATATACCGAAAGTTCGACGACTTTAGGGTCGATTAAGAGCAAGCGCACTTGATCCGGCTTGGACCGAAACAACAGGCTGGAAATGAGCACGTTAATCAACACGCTCTTGCCCGACCCAGTCGACCCAGCGACTAACAAGTGGGGCATGGCATCTAGTGCGGCCACCACCGGAGCACCGGCCACGTCCTTACCCAAGCCCACCGCCAATGCCGACGGTGCCTCGACAAAGGCCTGATGCTCCAACACCTCGCGAAGCACCACCGCAGTGATCTCGGAGTTCGGCACCTCAATCCCTATCGCCGATTTGCCGGGGATGGGCGCCTCGATGCGTACGCCCGTGGCCGCTAGGGACAATGCAATGTCATCGGCCAAATTGACAATCCGAGAGACCTTCACCCCCGGCGGCGGTTGCACTTCGAAACGAGTAATCGTTGGTCCTTGACTCACCTCGCCCATGCGGACCTCAATACCAAACTGTTGCAGCGCGGTCCGCAAGATCTCGGCCCGTTCCGTCGCGGAATGGCCCGACCGGCTCGCCCGCAGCGGCTGGGGTTCCGTCAACATGGATAGCGGCGGAGGATGATATCCCCCCCCTTGAGGCGGCGGCGGCACCACGATGGGACGCGGTGGTGAGGGTGGTTCAATTGCCGCAGGCGTCGGATCGGGAGCCTTCGCCAGGGTCGGCTTGGCGGAAGAATTCACCCGCGTTCGCTTTTTCGCCACAGTCTGGGTAACCGCTGGCTCTTCGGTGACCACCGGATAAATCCAATCCCGCAAGGCTAACAGGCCGTGACCAATCTTAGGCCCGATCCAGCTAAGCCCCATCCGAGAAACGCGAACCGTACCTTCGGCTCCGCGGCTGAAAGAGGTTCCGGTGATGAGCAGCGTGGCCACAATGAGCCCCACCACCACCGCTACCACGGTGCCACCAGTGCCAATCGCGGCCCGAATCAAATCCACACTTTCACGGCCAATCAAGCCGGCCGAGCGGGGTCCGATGAGACCCGACAACACCGCTAACGCGTAGACCGCAATCAACGTGCCCCAGCCTCGACGATGACCGGTAAACGAAGGCCGATCCCAGATGCGAAGTCCGCCCGCTACCACCACTAGACCCGGGACCAGCCAGGCAGTTAACCCAAACACGGTGATCAATCCTAGGCGCACATACGAAGAGACCCATCCGTGACCGGTAAGCAGTCCGAGATAGCCCACCAAGCCCAAGGCGATGAGAAAGATGCCGGCAATCTCTCGGCGCATCTCGGGACCAATTTGTTGCCATACCCTTCGCACACTGCCCCCACCTTTTTACCAGACCGTTATCATGCACCCGTCCATAAGACTACGAGGACCGCTGTCGCCGCGAGCAAGGTGTACCATCCAAAGCGATGATAGCCTTTCGAGGTCGCAAGCAAACTTCGAATCCATTTTATCGCAAATAGTCCACTTACGGCGGAAAGAATGAAACCCACCGCCCAGGAGCCCGAGATTCGGCCCAACCCCTGGGGGTCCTGCACCAAGGTCAGAGTCATCGCTCCGAGCACCGTAGGAATGGCCATCCAAAAAGAAAAACGAGCAGAGGCTTCGGGAGAAAGGCCGAATCGGCGACTCACCCATAGCGTCGTCCCAGAGCGGGACAATCCGGGCCACAGAGCAAATCCTTGAGCGATGCCAATGCCTAGCGCTTCCAGCAGATGCAAATCCGAAATATCACGAACCTTCAAGGTCGAGTGGCCCACGGGCGTGGCCCAAACAACCACGGTCGTCCCCATCCAGCCCACGGCCACCATCAAGGGAACGGCCAGGCTCCCCAACCAGTCGGAAAGGCCAAAGCCCAATACCACGGCGGGGATGGTCGCCACCGACAATCGGCCCAATTCACGGAGCGATTCCGGTCGTTTTTGCCAAAGGCCTGTAACAAACTCTGTCATTTGACGGCGGTAGGCGACTAAAATCGCCACCAGGGTGCCCCCATGCAGCCAACTTTCTAAGACGAGCCCCGTCGAAGTCAGGCCCATCCACGTTTTTAGCACAATTAAATGCCCCGATGAGCTCACCGGCAAAAACTCGGTGAGCCCTTGGGTGATTCCAAGCCACCATACCTGGCTCATCCAGCCTCTCCTCCCCATAGGATCGGAAGCGGCCACCGGCCGACCCGATCCTATAAAGGAGGCTTATCCTCTGTGCAATCGTTCTAGAACGATCAATCTAATACGGTATCGGGCAAAAATCTGTCATCCAGAAAATCTGCTGGATCCGTCGACAGCAATCTTTCGATGCGCCTTGACCCGTCCTCCAATCGCCGCACCAAACAGGACCGACCATGCACCGTGGTCATAATCAGAATCGGCGTTTCCTGGCATTGGCTGGGAAAAATCGTTTCCCATGGCATCGTTGTGTATAACATGGTCCGTCCTTCCTTCCTTCCTTCCTTCCTTCCTTCCCCGAACTCCCGATTCCTCAGTATCTTTGCTGTCCCCTTGGCCCGAAGTGCCTCAGTGGCGTCAATTAGGCGGATGCGGCTCAGTTGGCGACGATTGACTTTCACGGTGGCCTCGCCGAGATTTGGTCGACGCCGATTCGGACTTGTCGCGAGGTTTAATCATTGAGAGAAGTTTGGCCAAGGCGGTATCTACCCCGCCCACGGCTTCGATCAACCCTACATCGACGGCATCTTTTCCGACCAGCACCGTACCAATGTCTCGTGCCAACTCTCCGGTGCGAAACATAAGCTCGCGATATTTTACCTCAGTAATTTTGGAGTGGTGAATAGTAAAATTGACGACTCGGTCTTGCATCTTGTCGAGATACTCATAGGTCTGAGGAACGCCGATGACTAATCCATTCATCCGTATAGGATGGATCGTCATCGTCGCTGTGGGCGCAATAAAGCTATAGTCGGCGGCGACCGCCACCGGACCTCCAATGGAGTGACCCCCACCCAAGACCAACGACACGGTAGGCTTGGATAAACTGGAGATCATTTCCGCCATGGCCAACCCCGCCTCCACATCTCCGCCCACGGTATTCAAAATGACCAATAAGCCTTCGATCTCTGGATTTTCTTCAATGGCTACCAACTGAGGAATCACGTGCTCATACTTCGTCGTCTTGTTTTGGGCTGGCAAGACCACGTGACCCTCAATTTGGCCAATGATCACCATGGTGTGAATGGACGACTTGGCTTTGGGCACCTCGGTGGTGCCTAATTCAACAATGTTGTCCGCGGTCTTGTTTCGTCGGCGCCGCGGTTCGCTGTCTTCCGCTTCTCCGGGTGGTGGCCCGAGATCTACTCGATGCATACTGTCCCTCCTGCCCTGGCCGCTAGATGAGAATGACCGGAGACAAACCCTGGCCTATTGGCCTCGCTAGTGTTTGGATTCCGCCTATTTTCATGCGCTGCCATCAGCGCCGCCTGGGCTCGACGCGTTCATTATCGACATCCTCGCACCGAAGTCGCCAATGGCTCGAGATCCAGGCGAGCCCGTTTGGCTCTATTTATCGGAAGCGGTCGTGCCCTAAATATTCTCGGATACCTCCGCTCTGAGTTGCAGACAAGTTCATTTCCTGGGCATCGAGCCATCCAAACTTTATTCTCCTCCGCCGGCGCCAAGGGTGGGGCAGCGGACGCTTGGGCCCGGCGATCTTACCCCATGAGGATGGGAGCGCTTTGATGCGTTGAACGCTCGATTCTCGGCCCAGCGAGGGGCTAAGCTAGCTTCGCCCCTCATCTTCACCCCTGCCAGTTGATCCCTCGCCCGATGAGTAGGATCGCAAAAGCCAGGTGGGCCCCGGATCAGCAGGGGGACCACCTGGCTTTTGCGATCCCTTAGACTTCGATGATGATCGGCAAGATCATAGGCCGGCGTTTCGTCCGCTCCCATAGGAATCGACCTAAGGTATCGCGTACAATCGACTTGATCGCCGACCACTCGCTTAGGTGGCTACCTTCCATGGCACTCAAAGCATGCTTGACCCGTTGCCTCGCCTCTTCCAACAAAGCTTCCGACTCGCGAACATAGACAAATCCTCGGGAGACAATATCTGGCCCGCTTACCATGAGTCCCGACTGTCCGTCCATGCCCACGACCACAATCAAAATTCCGTCATTAGACAATTGTTTGCGATCCCGAAGCACAATATTGCCTACATCGCCGACGCCGACGCCGTCGACTAATACTTTTCCGGACGTAACCGCGCCTACGATGGCCCCGTGATCTCGATCAAATTCGAAAACCGAGCCATTTTCTCCCACTAAAACATGACTCGGGTCCATGCCCAATCCCCGGGCAATCTGCGCATGGTGGATGAGATGCCGGTATTCTCCGTGCACCGGCACGAAAAATTTAGGGCGGACCAGATTTTGCATCAGCTTTAATTCCTCTTGGCACGCATGTCCAGACACGTGGATTCCAGCCTGAGAGCCATAAAAGACGTGCGCCCCCCGGCGATACAGGTTATCGATCGTTCGCGACACCGATTTCTCGTTGCCCGGAATCGCGGTGGCCGAAATAATCACGGTATCGCCCGGTAGAATTTCTACTTTTTTGTGATCTGCGGTCGACATGCGAGTCAACGCCGACATCGGTTCGCCTTGCGATCCGGTAGTTAATATTAACACTTGGTGCGCACCCAGCTTATTGAGCGAATCGATGTCGGCCCACGTATCCGCCGGGAAATCCAGATAACCCAGTTCTCGGGCTTTTTCGACCACGTTTTCCATGCTGCGGCCGACCACCCCCACGCGACGACCATAGTGAACGGCTGACTCGATCACCTGGCGCACGCGATGGACTTGGGAAGCAAAGGAGGCCACCAGCACTCTGCCCTGGGCCTCACCGATAATTCGATCCAATGCTTGCCCAACCGTCTTTTCCGATGGCGTAAATCCCGGCCGTTCGGCATTGGTGCTGTCCGAGAGTAAAAGCAACACCCCTTCTTGTCCCAGTTGCGCCAGCTTGTGAAAATTGGCGACGTGGTGATCTACAGGCGTGTGATCAAACTTAAAGTCTCCGCTATGCACGACCGTCCCCACCGGGTTTCTAATGATGAGACCCATCGCATCCGGAATCGAGTGGTTCACTCGGTAAAACTCCACGGAAAAGCTTCCGACCCGAATGACTTCGCCCTCCGCTACCACGCGTGACTTGGGATGCAAGGTCAGCCCATGCTCTTGCAGTTTCATTTCTACCATGCCCATGGTAAGACGGGCCCCGTACACCGGCACGCTGAGTTGCTTAATCACATAAGGCACCGCGCCAATATGATCCTCATGACCATGGGTCAAAAAAATTGCACGGACCTTGTCGCGATTTTCCAGCAAGTAGGTAATGTCGGGAAAAACAATATCGATTCCAGGCATGTCGTCGTCGGGGAAGGCCAAACCGCAGTCAATGAGGATCATATCGTTACCGTGTGCCAGGACTGCCAAGTTCTTGCCGATCTCACCCAGTCCGCCCAAGGGAATAAACTGTAATTTACCGGGCGCCGGTTTAGCCATCAATCCACCTCCAAAAGTTTTGCGCATGCAGAAAACACATGAAATTGCCCCTAGCCTATAGACTAGGGACCCATGCCAGGGGCACTTTCCAAGCCACCCGTAACCCAACGCTATCGAACCCGTTCCACCGTTGGGCCTTGGGATGTATGTTCACCGCCGAGCAATAAGTCGTCGCTCTCATTATAGCCTCGACCGGATAAGGGGCGCAAGCCGTCCACCCATCTCGGCCCCGAGGGTGGCCTCGAGGGCTGCCAAAGCCGGAGGATCTTCCCATTCCCCAATATCCCTAAAAAGCCCACCCAGATTGGTTAACCGGCTGTGGTGTCGTTAGAAGGCGAACGTTTTTTGTTGACGATGCGCTTAGATCCAGGTAGTTTCATTGGCGTAGATAGCCAATTGAGACCAATTCGGTCATTATTTGGAGAAAGGGAGAATAGTATGTCGTTGCCATCATCTGCTTCATTAAGCCAAAATCTGGTCGATCTTGCCTGTTTAAGTGTGAACGAAGAACCCGATCCATTACAAACATTGCCCCACACCGAGGAGCTCATCGCAAGCATTAGCCGCTTACTCGACCATCGGCAAAACGCCTGCATCCGCCATGCTCTCGAGATCCTAGACCTTACCCACCAGGACCAGGCCTACGAAGCGCTGAGCTTTTGGGTAGACGAGGCCACGGCGTCAATAGACGTGGCCCTGTCCCTAAACGGCAGCGAATTGTCTGGTCAGGCTCAGATATTTCTCGTGCCCTTAATTTTCACCTTGGCGCCGAGCGTTCCAATCCCTCAATTCCTGTCCGAGCACGCGCTGCGAGACATTCTCTTGCCGAGCCTACGCACGTACCATTTTGTCAGCGAGAACGAAAGTACGATCTATACCAACGGACTGTACCCACTGGGGGCGCTGCCCAGTTCCTGGTCCACACGCCGCCGCTGGCTTAAGCAACTGGTGGGTGCGGTCTCGGACCACCCCACGGGACTGCCCCTCCCGCCGCCCTCTCCCGTTCCCAGCAGCCACCCTCAATTGGCCCTGCGCTTTGTCATCGGGGCCGTGCTGGCGGGCGATGAGGACGAAAATCCAGGATGGATTAGTCAAAATCTGGTTCAAGATCTCACCGATGCCGAGCCCGACAACGACCCTCAACTGGACACCTTCATCGCCCAAATTCATCCTTGGCAAGCCTCGTTGGCCGCGGACTTGACCCGCGATTGGATGGGCACATTGGCCACTGTCTTGCCTGGTCTTCCCAACCCTTGGGACCCTGCCATAGCCGACGGCATCGAAGCCCACAACGTCGTGGTGGCCGACCTAGCAGTGAGTCGGATTGCGGCTTCCGAACGCCCAGACATCTCTGTTCGCATCACTCGTTCTCTCTCTCTAGCCAGCGCCTCTTGGGCTATTCATCTTGACCATCCGGAGTTTCGCCAACCCTGGCCGTGGTACGGCACCAGCGGTTCTGCGGCCAGCGATTTAGCTGACCTGCTGGCCCTATTGCGATTTCACGGGTTTCGTAAAATTACAATCGCTCCATTTGAATAGCGCACCCGACGCTCGCTCGGTTGTGCCCCGGCTCTCGACGAGTCCGGGCCCGATTGGCAGGCCTGCGTTCAACCCATCTCACTCTCGATCCAAGCTAAATTTGCGGTGGAGGGCGACTACGGCCGTCTCCATCGCCTCTTGGGGCACCAAAAAGGTAATGGTCGATAGCGAGTCGGCCGATTGCAGCACCTCTACGCCGGCGTCGCGAAGGGCGGACAAGATGCGGCCGACCACGCCGGGCAGCCCTTGAATGGCAGAACCGACCACCGACACTTTCGCTCGACCGCCTTCCGCTCGGTAGGGGATATCGAGTTGACCGAGCACAGATTCCGTCACTGTCCGAAAGGATTGGGGTACACAGAAGTACCCTTCTTGGGGAAACAGATTGACCAGGTCTACAGACACGCCCGAGTCTCCCAGAGCCTCAAACAGTCGAGTAATGTCGACTCCAAGCGGTGTTGGACTGAGTTCGACTCGAAATTGCACCAACCCGGCCAACTGAGTAATGCTCGTCACCGCATGTTCGGGTTGGCGATGGCCCCATGGATCCCACACCGAACGCGTCGAGCCGACCTGGGTGCCTTTTAATTCCTCAAACGTTGAGCGCACCACAGTTGGCACCTGAAACTGGCGGGCGAGTTCCACAGCCCGTGGATGAATCACCCGCGCTCCTAAATGAGCCAGTTGAAAAACCTCGTCGTAGTCCATTTTGGCAATCGTCCTCGCCTCGGGAACAATACGAGGATCGGCTGTCTTGATTCCATCCACGTCCGTATAGATTTCCACCAGGTCGGCTTTAAGAGCAGCGCCTAAGGCAATGGCCGTGGTATCACTGCCCCCCCGGCCCAGCGTTGCCACCCTCCCTTGTGGAGTCAGCCCTTGAAAACCCGCCACCACCGGAATCACCCCGTCGGCCATCGCTGCCAACAGCATCGACGGGTCGACCGCAATAATTCGCGCGTTCCCATAGGTATCGTCAGTTCGGATGCCTGCCTCGCCGCCACTGAATGCGGAGGCGCGAAAGCCTTCTCCACGGAGGATCGAGGCCATCACCGAGGCGCTAATCATCTCTCCGCAACTGGCCAACATGTCCCTTTCCCGAGCGTCTCCGACATCGGCGACGTGCAACAGGCCCAACAACGTATCGGTAGCATAGGGGTCCCCGCCACGTCCCATCGCCGACACGACCACGACCGGTTGTCTCCCGACCCCGAGTGCGTTTTTGACCCAGGTTACAACTTTGCATCGGCTCTCCTCATCTTGCACGGAGGTTCCACCGAACTTTTGTACGACAATTCCCATGCCGGCCTCCTATCCCCAGCGCTGGGATAATCCCTCCAAAATCTGAACCGCATTGGTCGCTGCTCCTTTGCGGAGGTTATCGGCCACCACAAAAAGGTGGAGGCCGCGAGGATGAAACAAGTCTTGGCGGACTCGACCCACCCACACCAAATCCTGGCCAGCCACGTCAAAAGGCGTCGGCACTTCGCCCCGGGCGGGACTATCCCAAAGCTTCACACCAGGAGCCTTTGCCAATAGCGCGCGAACCTCTTCTAGGCTAAAGTCTGACCGGGTCTCCACATAGACACTTTCGCTATGTCCCACGTAGACGGGGACTCTGACCGCAGTCGCCGACAGCGAAATGTCCTGACCAAAAATTTTGGCGGTTTCCCGAGTCAACTTCCATTCTTCTCCGGTATAATCATTCTCCATGAATCGATCACAATAGGGAAGTACATTAAAGGCAATCGGCACCGGATAAGTGCTGGCTTGTACTTGCCCCCCTTGCAACCACGTTCGGCTTTCCTCAGCCAGAGTCTCCACGGCCTCTTTACCCGTCCCTGAGACCGCTTGATACGTCGAGACAATCGCTCGTTCGAGGCCAAAGCGTCTGAGCAGAGGATTCAAAGCCACGACCAACTGTATGGTGGAACAATTCGGACTGGCGATGATACGGGCATCGCCAGCCGTTTCCAAATTAACTTCCGGGACTATCAATGGAACGTCGGGATCCATCCGAAAATAACTCGATTTGTCGATGACGGTGACCCCATGACTGGCAGCTTCAGGCGCATAGCGCTCGCTGGCCGCATTGCTGGCCGCAAAAAAGGCCACGTCAATATCCTCCCAAGGAGCCGTCTTTACTCCTGCGACAGGAATCGACTTTCCACGAAATTGCACTTGGCGGTCCTTGCCCTCAGTCGCCAAGGGCAACAAGGTTTCCACCGGAGTCTGACGTTCCTCTAATACCCGCAAGATGGTTTCACCCACCAAACCGGTCGCTCCCAGAACTGCTACGTTCAAGCCACGCACCATCGGCACCTCACTCAGGTCAAATTATTGCCACGAGACCAGCATCGGCTGAATTTGTTCGGCTTTCAGCGCGGCTTCGATCGTCGGTACGACCAATTCCAAATGAGCATCAAGCGACCGCGGTTTTTTTATCGGATCGTCCTGGCCAAATGGAACAAAATACAAATTTCTAACGGTCAACAGGCGTCCGAGGTTGACCGCATTCATGCCCAACAAGTCATTGGACGTGACCGCAATCACCACTGGTCGACCGTTTCTCCACTGCGCTTTGACCGTCATGGTCACGGCAGAATCGTTAATCGCGTTGGCCAGTTTAGCGAGCGTATTCCCCGTACACGGCATCACCACGACCACATCAAACCAATGCTGAGGGCCACTCGGTTCGACCTCGGGAATTCTGGTCAACGGTGTTATCCCACTGGCGTTTCTAATCTCATTCTGCCAATGCTCTGGACTCCCAAAGCGAGTAGTCTCTGTAAGCAAACTCGACGAAACAATCGGCGTTACTTCAGCACCGTTCGCCACCAGTTCCTTTATTGTAGACACAGCACGCGCCATGTTGCAATGCGAAGCTGCCATCGCCAGGCCAATTCTCACTCCGGTCAAAGATCCCATATTCTTTCCCCCCTCTGGTATCAACTCTTGGGTCTACCGCCATCACGGTTTCCCAAATAATTTCCGCTGCCCGCATCGGAGCAATCTTTCCCGGAAGGCCTGAGAGGACGGCGAGTGCCAGTTTCGCACGATCAACCTCCGCGGCCACACCTCCCGGGGCTGAGGCCAGTTCAAAGATTAGAACGTCCTGGAGGGGGCCCTCCCACTCCAGGGTAATCACCGGATGGGGAATCGTGTTAAATAGCAGATCGATCATCCCGACGGATTGTGGCGCGATAGGGTAGGCCGAGATCCCCTCGCTTTCGGCTTGGGCTCGGTGGCTCAGTTCCTCGTCGAAGACGCGCACCTTGGCCCCGAGAAAACTTAACCGCCGCGCAAGCGCCCGGCCCACTCGGCCGTAGCCCAATATTCCGATGGGACGACGATAAACGCCGTAGCCCGACGCTCCGATAGTCGCTTGAATAGCGCCTTCGGCCGTCAGCACGGCGTTTTGCCAGGAAAATGCTTCCGACTCTCGATAACTTACTACCCGAATGCCAAGCCCTTCGGCGCGGCGACGCACCGAAGGGGCCACGATGCCGGCGGCACAAAACCCCCCGATCATTTTTTCTAAGACTTCATCATCCAATCGGAGAACTCCGTGTTCGGTCTGAATCCTCCCATCGTCATCGATACCCATGACAGGGCCGAGCAAGGAGGCGCCCTCGGGAAACGACGATGCCAAGTCCCCTGGCCCTTGGGTCACGACATCGCTCGCGAACTGAACCATCCATCCCTCGCGCTCAGCAATTTTTGCCACCTGCCGATCTCGCGAGTCACTGCCGACGATCACCAACCGTCTCATCAACCTCACCTCAATGGCTTGGATTCCGTAGCAGTATACGGGTTTCCATCCACTCAGGTTCGCGCGCTGACGATTAATTCATTGGCAGATTTTACCGCGGCTAGACGGTCAGGCTCGACACCCGTTGCCATTGCTCTAGGGCGGCTACGATCTGATCCAAAGGGCTAGTAAAAGACACTCGGATGCGATGCGATCCACTGGGGCCAAAAGCCGTGCCCGGAGTCACCGCTACCCTCGCCTCATGAAGCAACCGTCCGGCATACTCTTGGGCATTGCCAACCCGGTCCGGAAGTGCAGCCCAAAAATAGACCGAAGCTTTTGGCCATTCAAATCTGAGACCCAACTCCGCCAGGCCCTGTCCTAGAATCTGCCGGCGCTCGCGATAACTTTCGAGCACGGCCGGATCCGGCCCCACTTCCAGCGCTGTCATTCCCGCCTCTTGAATTGGGGTGTAGACTCCACCGTTCACTTGGCTCTCGATGCGGTACAAGGCATCAATAATTTCCGGTGCTCCGACCATAGCGGACAGCCGCCAACCTTGCATGTTGAAAGACTTTGAAAAGGTAATGCTTTCCACCGCCACGGATCGCGCCTCAGCCACTTCCAGGACACTGGTCGCGCGACCTTCATAGACGATGTCCGCATAAGCCAGATCGGAACAAATCACAAAGTCCCAACGTCGGGCCTGTTCTACCAAATCTTGCCAAAACCGGCGGTCTGCGACTGCTCCGGTGGGATTATTGGGATAATTGACATACATTAGCTGCGCTCTCTCGAGATCCCCGGCCCGCACTTGGGATATTACTGGGAGATAGTCTTGCTCGGCGATAAGGGGCACCCATTGTTGGTCCATGCCAAAGAGCGCATGCGGCATTGCATAAGCGGGATAGCCGGGGTCGGGGGCTAAGATGAGTCCGCCAGGATCGACCACCGCTAAACTTAAATGAATAAGGGCTTCTTTAGAACCGGGGGTGATCAACACCTCGCGATCGGGATCCAAGCGCACGCCAAAGCGTTGTCGGTACCATTCGGCGACCCGTCTCCTTAACCCCGCCATTCCCCGCAATGGTGGATAGCGATGGCTGTCTATCGCTTTGGCACTCGATAGCATGGACTCCAAGATTTCTCGCTTTGGTGCCTGATTCGGGTCTGAAATCCCCAAATTAATTACCGGTTGCCCTTTTTGCTGCATAGCTCGAATCTCGCCATCAATATCGGCAAAAACATAGGGCGACAGAGTTCTCGTACGGTCTGCGGTTAGCATCAGCGACCTCCTTGTGTAGTCTCCGCCCCCGGCTTTCCGGGACGGTTCAGCGTGCCCTCAGTATGTGCCAATTGACCGTCCTTCAGCCGATTTTCTGAGATCCACCGCCAACCGCTACATCGGCCAGGAGGCGCCAAGGCGACGGAAAAGAGACCTGACCTGGTTAGAAAAACCTATGATAATCTCTTTCGGCTTTCCTCGGCCCCGGATGGGACCCGCAGACCTCACAGGAGCCCCAGGACTATCGAGTAGGCTGCAGGCGCCGTAGTTTAGGTGAACTGTCGCTCCGTTTGCTGCCTCTTTCGATTGACAGTGCCTCAGTACGCCACCCTGCCCGATTTCCTGCAACCTCTCTAAAATTCCGTACGGCCGG
>DAHXNH010000162.1 GCA_027365485.1 Clostridiales bacterium | reverse complement strand
TTGACCCCTCCCTTGGGCTCCCTTCTGAGGGGGAGCCCAAGGGAGGGCAGGTGCTTCGATCGGTACCATTCGGCATCATTGGGGATCCCGAATGGATGGATTCCGTTGTCCTGGTGTCTCGGAAATGTATGCCAAGTCATTGCTGGTGACTTGTCATACATTTCGATTCCTGCTCCCATGGGGCGGTGATCCCTGCCCGTCGTCAGCACCTCCGGTAGCGAGGTGGCCTCGAGGCGTCTACCCCCCGGCCTACGCATCAATGCCATTGTAATAGTAGGCCAACCGCACTTTGACCACATTGAGGGCTCCCTCGGTACCCCACTGGCCCACATTGATCCGTAGGTTCACCGTCCGCATCAGCCGCTCGACTCGGCTTTGCGTTCGCCCGGCTAAGCGATGCGTCATAGCGGTAAACAGATCCGCCTGCGCATTTTCCAGGTACGTGGCTGCAGCTTGACACCCGTGCTCTCGACAATAGGCAATCAACGCCACCAAGCGTTCCCGCTTCGTGGCCACCCACGTCTGCATCACGGCCTCGTCATCCAGGTCCGTGCGAATGGCGCAAATATCGAAAATGTGGCTCATAATGTGCGACCACTCGGGACTCTTGCGGGCCACGTGCCGCCGATCCCGCCACAAGGCAAACTTCAGTTGATGAGGAATGTGCCAGAGACACCGCTGCACGAGGACGTGGACGTGGTCTTTGAGCCCGTCGAGAATGCTCGCATCCCCATCCAGAACGAGCAGAAACTCGCGGAACGTCTTCCAAGCCGCCAAACTGGGCTGAAACACCCGATTCCACCCGCCATGGTAGCTACCGATGCCGAGCCCGGCGACGCGCAGCCCGCCACTCTTCCGATACTGCACGAATACCTTCAGTTCCTGCCCACGTTGGCCAGCGCCCCGAATCGGCACGCCCGTGCCGTCGGCTTCGCCTCGTGGCGCTTCGTTCGGATCGACGGCGACGGCCAGTTCGCGAGCCGTCTTTTGGTCAGACTGCGCTGACCACCTTGGACGGCTTTCCAGATCGTCATCTTATCGACGATACTGAGGATCTTTGAGGCGACGCGATAGGAGGCCAGCGATCCGATTAAGCCTAGTTTCCGGTAAACCGCCTTGGGAATGCGTTCTCGGCGCTCCAGGCCCAAAATCCGGCGCGTGAGATAGAATTTGTGGCCACAGGCCTTGCATTGGACTTGCAAGTGACGGAGCACCACCCACTGAAAAACGGTCAGAATGTGGGTCGGTCTCCCACGCTTCGTTTTCCAAATAAACCTCTGATCATTGCCGCAGCGGTCACAGGCGAAGGGTTTGATCAGCGCCTTCATCGCCGCGTCCGCGTAGGCAAAGATCGCCTTATCTAAAAAATCGGTGAAGATTTGCGGCAATAATGTTGCAAACGCAGCCACTAAGGTCACCAAATGACAATCCTGCAGGGTAATCCGAAATTGACAATCGTACTCCATCGTCATCTCTTTGGAGAGTGAAGCCATAGTTACCCGTGCTTTCTTTTTCTAGGGTGGATTCCCTCATCCTTAGCCTAATGAAAGGACGGGTTTTTGCAACCCCTGGGTGCCAAGTCTCCTAATCTCTACGCTACCAAGATTTTTACGCTCCGTTCAACTCCGCCTTGGAAAGTCGTTCGGATAAGCTAGAATGGCGGAAACAGGCGTCATAACAGAAAGTGCGTAAGAGCCCGGTGCTATACCATCGGGCTCTTTCAGAAATTCGATGGTCACGCCTTCGTCGGTCAAGTCTTTGACAATCTTGTGCAAGTCGTCGAGGTTCCGGGCCAGCCGGTCAATGCTGTGTACCACCACGGTATCGCCTTCGCGGACATATTCGCGGAGGGCTTGCCATTAGGGCCGGTGGATGGCAATGTCGTCAGGTTAGGGATTCAGCAAGCATACGTTCGCTGTAAAACCGAAAAGATTGAGCAAAATAGATCCCCCGGGCCAAGGATTTTAGCGAGGTTTTCGCTCCCCTTGAGGAACGGACGGACCGATTGGCACGGTGTGAGAAGTCATCGTCCTTGGCCAGTTCCGTTACGACGCAGTGAAACACCCCTGCGAAGACGGACAATTTTTCGAGGGAACAGGAATGGGACCTCGTATTTCGTTGCGGTTCGTTGGGGCGATGTCGCTATCAACAGCGGCGCAAAGTGATCACGAATTTGTTCGTACGGGTACGTTTTTTGCAACGGGGCGCTTTTCGCCCCGGAATCACCGGGACGATAGACCGTACGAGGCGAGCCAGTAATTTTTGATACCGTGCCCAATGACGCTGAAAATCCTTCGCCCAGAGCCGTTCGATTAGCCGATACTTCAAAGTGCCCACCAAAAGCCGAAAGTTGATGCGGTACTGATCGTATTTCCGATGATACTGCTCGCGCGTGTCCTCCCACTGCGCTTGGGCCTCCTGTTGGACGGCCACACTCAGGTTCGAGAATCACATGGTGGCATAGTCATCTTGTTCCACGACCCGAGGGGTCGTGCCCGAGAAATTTTCCACTTCCAACCTGTATTTGTCTTGCCCATAATGCACTTCGATCCCCCACCACTTAAAGTACAACTCCGCAAATGCTTCCTCCGGCATCTCTTCCTCCGTTAAATCGGTCACCAAGGTGTCGATTTGACCGCTGGGCAAGACGATCTTGATCACCCGGATCCTCACCGCGGTGCCAGCGGCCACGGCGATCCCCTGCTCACGCAACTCTCGGGCTTGGGCCGAAGTCAGATTCAGGGTCACCGTGGTGTTCGAAGGGGCTTTGCCGACGATCTTGGGATAAAATCCCGAAGGCACTCGCATGACCGGACGAATGTGATAGTACATTAAATAGTAAAGAAGCGGGAGCGACGGGTAGCCGCGATCAAATAGCATGATCGTGGCGATCTTGACGGCCGCCTGTCGGAGGAATGCCTGCACGTGTTGGCGGGCCAGATCCCGTTCGCCGGTCCGAAACG
>DAHXNH010000159.1 GCA_027365485.1 Clostridiales bacterium | reverse complement strand
TTCGTCCTGAGCCAGGATCAAACTCTCCATTGCTCAGTCGCGCATGGGCTGGCCCATACGCCTTGATCGTGATATACAGTGTTTCGATTCTGACGATGTAGTTTTCAAGGACCGGGTCGCAAGACGAGATTTTACACGCCTAAACCGTTGTTGTCAAGCCAATTCTTCGCGTTCAAAACCTCGTTTGCAACGGCGCCACCTTTCAGTGACAGCAAAAAATACTTTACCATGAATCACGACTCAATGCAAGAACATTTTTATCCGGACCGAAATTCTTTATCTGCTCTGCTTCAACCCACTCGGCCAACGCTTACAAACAAAAACCCCGCCAAACCGGCGGGTTACTTTGGTAGCCCCAAGCGGATTCGAACCGCTGTTTCCGGAATGAGGGTCCGGCGTCCTAGGCCTCTAGACTATGGGGCCGAAACATTTGGCTGGGGGACCAGGGCTCGAACCTGGGCGAGATGATCCAGAATCACCTATGCTACCACTACATCATCCCCCAGCAGCAGAATTCATTATACCCTCCACGTTGCACTTTGACAAGGTAGTCCGCAAATTCGATGCCAACCAGTCTCCATAGTTCCAAGGAAGGGTAGATCGAGTATATGACCCAGTGTCGTACCCAATCTCTGAGTGAGTCGGTCCATTCCGAAACGGAATCAGCCAATACTCCTCGTGCAATCTCTCCTCGGCGCTCTTCCTCTCTCTTGTCTGCCCAATCTTCCCACCGTGTTTCATGCCACGCATGCGACTGTCCGCTCGGAGGCAACCTAAATTGCCATCGCTTTTCTCTAATACACTGCCTAAGTCCCTTATCCCGTATAAATTAAATCGCACGAAGATGATAAAATGACCTTAGGCAGGAGAGATGTTCGGGTTCGATCGGATTCACTGGTCTCGACTTGATTCAGGGTGTTTTATACTCGAAGAGTTCTAAGGGAGTGGAAACCTATGGCAAAAAAACGTGCGTGGTATGGCCGCGATAACGGCCTCAGCGTCCGGATGACCGTTACCATGTTTCTTTTAGCGGTACTCTATCTGGCCTTCATGGTCGTGCTGTACGAACTTAGGGTGGGGCTCCCTATTTTAGTGGTCATCATCCTCGCCCTGCTGGTCTCTCAGCTTCTTTTCTCTGATCGCCTAGTGCTCTTAGCTACGAAAGCACGCCTCGTCGATGCGCGCCGAGCGCCACGCCTTTTTACCATTGTAGAGCGACTAGCTCAACTGGCAGATATCCCCATGCCTAAACTGGCCGTCATGCCCATACGCATGCCGAATGCCTTTACCACCGGACGCAGCCCTAAAAGCGCGGTCATTACGGTCACCCAAGGGCTTCTTGATCGCCTCAACGACCAGGAACTTGAAGGCGTGCTCGCCCACGAAGTGACTCATATCAAAAATAGGGACGTCATCGTCATCACCTATGCCAGCTTCTTCGCGATGGTAGCTTCCATTATCGTCCAACAGTTTTTCTTGTTTGGATTGATGGCGGAGGAGAATCGAGGCCGTGGACGCAACGGTGGACAGATGATTATGTTCGTCTGGTTGGCCTCGCTCGCAGTCTGGGCTATCAGCTACATTTTGATTCGCATGCTTTCCCGTTATCGTGAGTACGCCGCAGACCGAGGCTCAGCGATTCTAACCGGGCATCCCGGCTATTTGGTTAGTGCGTTGACCAAGATCGATCACGGCGTCAAACAGTCACCATCGCGCGACCTCAGACAGGCCGAATCGTTCAATGCGTTTTTCATCATGCCAGCGATTCGTCGCGGCAGCATGATGGAGATTTTCTCCACGCATCCGGATATTCAACACCGCCTGCGCTATTTAGAACATGTCCAACAAGAGATGAACAAAGCAAAATAGCTAAGATTGAGAAAGGGGAAGCATTCATGGGGTTTTTCGACGCACTCTTCGGTCGGACTAAGGTGGCCGCAGGGAAAGTCGACCAGTTATTCCAACTGAGCCAGGCCACCTTAGACATCGAATCTCAACTTTCCAGTCATTTCGCAGGCCAGGCGGCCCTGGTCCTTCGTTCCGTGGACAACGCGGCTTATGATGCGGTTGAGAAAGAGTTGCACGACGTCTTGCAACTTGGGGGACGTGATCTACCAGTGGCCGCCAAGACGGAGACCGACAGCATGGGATTTCACTGGATGGTCTACAGCGGATCGGATGTCGAAGACGTCATCAACGCCCTTCACCTTACTGCAGACATGATTCAAGAGTCGGGATATGCGGATAGTCTTTTAGCCGCAACCTTTGCCTACAATCATCAAGACCCTGCAGGGCGCCAGGCCGGAGGCTGGTATCTCATCTATAGCTACCGCCGGGCAGCGTTTTATCCCTTCGTGCCCAAACCCGGAAAGAATCGCGACTCTGCTTTCGAATTTCGCTTGGCTCAAACGCTCAAACCTTCGCTTAGCATCGAACCTGACCAAGATCGCTGGTATGCCCTATGGGATCCGCCGTTGTAAACACCCTCTGTGGGTCAACTCCCTGGGGACAAAAGCCCGTCCATCCGGACGCACCGGGATTCCACGTATAGACACCTGCATCCGACTGCCGGCCATCTAAACCCAAGGGCACAGGACATGAGCGATGATCTTTCTACGAAATTGTATGGTCGATTTTAACGAGGCCGCTCCCCGCAAAATCATGCCCTCGGTCGTCGGAGAAACATCCCGAACGAGCCGAGGGAGCTTTGGGTTCATCCATTCATTGACCAGCCCACCGTTAGTTAGAGAGAATCACTTGCCAGTAGACGACGAGCTTCGTCGATAGTCGTGTCCTCTGGAGGCAAGACTAGGTCAGAGGGCTGCAGAGCTGCCTCATCTAGCCTTTGGCCTCCTCGGACTATCTTCAGCGCATCATGGAATAAGCGATGGAACGAACCACCGTCATCGGCTTCCAAGGCCGCCAACAAATGCTCATCGATAACTTGCAGACGGTCATACGATTCCACTGACAGATCATACTGACCGTCGGCCATGATCCGAACAATCATGATGCATCGCCCTTTCCCAATTCCGCCTTCATTCTGGCCAGTTCATCCGAAACTCCGGTGCCGGAATGCATCTTATTGAGCTCATCCCGAATAGAATCGCCAGACCCGCCACTCCCTAACGCTAACGTGTCACTGTCAGCAATCTCATCGATGGCGGACGCTCGCGCCTGCAAGGCTTGTGTTTTGTCTTGGGCTCGTTCTAAGGCCATGTGCAAATCGGTCATGTCTTCTCCCAGGCCATGGGTGGCTTCTCCGATCCGCACCTGCGCCTGGGCGGCCGAGTATTGCGCCTTAATCACCTCTTTTTGGGTGCGGAACTCCTCAACTTTAGCCTTCAGTTTTGTTTGCAAGTCCATCATTTTTGCTTCTTCGTGCGCTAAGTCATCAATTTGCTTATCCAATCCGTCAATCTGCCCCTGCATCGCCTGCTTACGCGTCAAGGCTTCGGTGGCCAGATCGTCTCGCCCGGCAGCCACCGCGTCCCGAGCATCTTGCTCCCACTGCTGGGTTTGTTGCAACAAACGATCACGCTGCAACTCTACTCGCTTTTTTGAGGTCACCACTTCGGCGACGCCACGCCGAATCGTTTGCAACTGGTCAAGTTGCTTCTGATAGGAATAATCTAATGTCTCGCGCGGATCTTCTGCTTTGTCCAACGCATTGTTAACTTTCGACTTAAAAATAGTCGAAACTCGCGACAGCAATCCCATGGTATCTCCCTCCTAGAAGACAAAACTGGCTTATCTACCGATCAAATCCACACGTTCAAACTAGCCTGGCTACCCTCAGTATATGCTTCTCACGCTAATAAACACAACCGCCGGGAACCGTATGAAATCAGCCCGAACGGTCATACTACAAAGACCAGGGCCAAAATCATTAGGACGGGAGGCACCTCATTTGGCCATCATTCTTTGTGACGTTAGCGGTTGCCGTTATCAGTCCCGACAGAGATGCACGTTGACCGGCATTCAAATCGCGGTAGGCCCAGTAAGAACTTCAGCCGTGCCTGATGCGCTCGAAAGTCAGGTCCAATCGCTCGCCGGGAACTCACGCCGGGGCTACGCCAGTGAGTTTTTGGCCTATGCCCAATACGCTGAAAGCATGGCGGAAGAACAAACCCAAGCCGGGGCCATCTGCTATAGTTTCGCACCGCTCTGAGCCGAACCCCCGACAACCTGCCGGGGTCTTTCGACTTGGGCGTGGTTAACCGCGGCACCGATAAATCCAGAGAACAACGGATGGGCTCGATTAGGACGGGATCGAAACTCGGGGTGAAACTGCGTGCCTAAAAACCAAGGGTGGCCTTCCAGTTCCATCACTTCCACCAGCCGCTGGTCGGGCGATACTCCCGAGGCAATGAGTCCCGAGCTGGCCAAACGCTCGCGAAATGCGTTATTCACTTCAAATCGGTGACGATGTCGTTCAAATACCAAAGGGTTTTGATAAGCAGCATAGGCTAACGTTTCCTCACGGATCCTGCAGGGATAACTGCCGAGGCGCATCGTACCCCCAAGATCTTCTACGTCTTGCTGATCGGGCATCAAGTCAATCACCGGCGAAGAACAGTCCGCAACGAATTCGGTAGAGTTCGCTTGGCTCAATCCGACCAAATCTCTAGCTATTTCAATCACCGCCGCTTGCAGCCCCATACAAATTCCAAAGAACGGCACGTTATTTTCACGCGACCATTTCGTTGCCCGAATCATCCCTTCCACCCCACGATAGCCAAAGCCCCCAGGGACCAACAGACCGTCAATACCGGCCAACAAGGCATCCGCTTGTTCGTCGCTCGACTCCAGTGCCTCGGAGTCAATCCAGCGCAGGTCCACACCCACGCGATGATGAATCCCACCGTGAATGAGCCCTTCTACTACGCTCAGATACGCATCCGGCAAGGCAACATACTTACCGACCATGGCAATCGTAACCCGGCCGTCCAAGTGACGGACACGGTCCACGATTCCTCGCCATTGGCTGAGGTCAGCGGCCTCTAGAGAAAGATTCAGACGGTCCGCAACGATTTTGTCCAAGCCCTCTTCTTGCAACATCAGAGGAACGGCGTAGATCGAGTCGGCATCAACATTTTGGATAACCGCGCGCCGATCCACATCGCACAAGTTGGCGATCTTATCCCGCATCTCTTTGGAAAGCGGGCGTTCCGTACGGCAGACAATCACGTCTGGCTGAATGCCAATCGATCGCAATTCCTTCACAGAATGTTGAGTGGGCTTAGTCTTTGCCTCCATCGCTGACCGTAAAAAAGGAACCAAGGTTACGTGAATATACATGACCGAGTCCCGACCTACATCGCTCCTCATTTCACGAATCGCCTCGAGAAACGGAAGACTTTCGATGTCGCCCACAGTCCCCCCGATTTCGACCAAAATCACATCGGCCCCGGTGGCTTCAGACACACTACGGATACGGCGCTTGATTTCATTCGTGATATGGGGAATCACTTGAACCGTTCCCCCCAGGAAATCGCCGCGGCGCTCTTTCATGATGGTCGACCAGTAAATTCTTCCGGTCGTCACATTGTTCACTTGGCTCAAATTGCCATCCAAAAACCTTTCGTAATGCCCAAGATCAAGGTCCGTCTCTGCGCCGTCCTCGGTGACAAACACCTCGCCATGCTGCAAGGGACTCATCGTCCCTGGGTCGACGTTAATGTAAGGGTCCAACTTCAATGCACTGACCTTAAGTCCGCGGTCTTTTAAAATCCGTCCCAATGATGCGGCCGTAATCCCCTTGCCGAGAGAGGACACCACACCACCGGTAATGAACACGTATTTCGCCATCGCTTCGCTCCTAACCACCCATTCGTCTGTGCTCTGGTACTCCGTACGTAAAGAGGACCGCGGCTATTGCCAGCTGTCCTCATCCGATTCTTCGACCTCTTCATTGTCAGGTACTGCACGTTCTCGAAGTGTGGATTTAGATGACCCATGGGAGACCCATTCTTTAAGGCCCCATTCTGTGTTCCCCCGATATTGAAAACGGATGTCCGTATTAAGCTCGGTGTAAATTTGGGCAACACGTCGAGGCTCCCGGTCTTGTCCTAGCCGCTCCAAGACTTCGTCCAGTAACTCATGGACTTCGAGCGGTTGACCTTTTCCTTTCAAGATGTCGTAAGCGACATCGCTGGCCCGCATACCGCACCTCCAGATTTGGGTGGTTTTCCCGTGTATTATACCACCTTCATCGAAAAACACTCGTCCTAAGCCCGCTCGGGTGGTGAAAAATCCCGGAGCCACAATCCGATGCCTTAAGGATGAAGATCCCGCCTCTTCTGCACGAGACCCGGGCTGGGGCCGTCGGCGCCCGTCAAATGACCACCGAGCTCGGCCATCTCCCGCCGCTAGTTTCGCCGCCGCCACTCCCACCCAGGGACCCGCCGGCTCTAATCACCTTAAATCCCTGCATTCCTTCTTCAAATGCATACCGAACCCTTGAGCTCTTAAAACAGGATAATGGTGCAGCCTTGCTTACTCTTGATAGCCTTCTTTTTTATATCATCCCAGGTTCGCAGCCCATTGGTCAGCCGGCCCCACTAGGGTGCTAGCACGTGCTACCCAGTTTAGTTCGACAAAATCAGCCTTATTTGGTTGACACATGGATGCCGATCCCTCTAGAATGACTTCATAATATCTTATTGCCGAATCTCCACGAATCGTGGAGTACGGGGGATGCTGGTTTTTACCAGTAGGTGAATCCGGTTACGCCGGTAGGGGGCACTTTCCCCCCCGAATCACGGATCTTAGGATCCGTTACTAACCTCGGAGGCTGTTTAAGGAAGGAAGATAAAATAGATTGAACATAAAGCGCGGACGGCGTTGGCTGTCTTTGGGCATTGGTGTTTTTCTGTTGTCTATGCCAGCTATCACGACTTCAGCATTTGCGGCATCCAGTGATTTGGTTTATGGAGATCAGGGTCCCCAAGTGGCAACTCTAGAACGTGATTTGGCCAAAGTTGGGGATTATTCGGGCAGTATCGACGGCAAATTCGGGCCTCAGGTGTATAGGGGAGTGGAAGCGTTCCAAAAGTCCCGTGGCTTAAAGATCACAGGAGCTGCCGGGCCTAAGACTTTAGAGCTTTTATATGAGGCGGCAACACCCAAGACTAATGCGTCGGCTTCTTTGTCATCCGAGCCACCACCAGCCGGATATCTTTACCTAGGTTCCAAAGGTGCCGAGGTGTTAACCTTACAACAAGATCTGGCAAGGTTGGGCTTTTATGCGGGAAAGATTACGGGGACCTATGGCCCTGTCACCTTCAAGGCGGTGGTCGCCTTTCAAGCTTCTGTTCATTTGCCGGATCAGGGCTACGTCGGTTCACTGACTGACGCGGCGCTGGCAAAGTCTCTGCAACAAGCCCCTAAAGCCGTTGATGTGGTGTCCTCTGCTTCGCATTCCACGACTGCTCAAGCCATCATAAATCTGGCTATGCGGTATCAGGGAGCGCCCTATGTTTGGGGCGGAAACTCTCCCGCGACCGGGTTTGATTGTTCTGGCTTTGTGCAATGGCTTTTTGGCCAAAATGGCATCAGCTTACCTCGCACGACGTTCGAACAGTGGGATGTTGGAAGGCATGTAAGTCTGAGCCAACTACAGCCGGGAGATTTAGTATTTTTCACGACTCAAGGGGTCTTTTGTAATCACGTCGGCTTGTACTTGGGACAAAGTCAGTTCATTTCCGCCACCCTGCCCGGTCAAGGCGTGCTGGTCCAAAGTTTAAATACCTCGTACTGGGCGGATGCCTTCGATGGCGGGGTGGCAGTCATCCCTGGCACCTAGGACAACTGCAGGAACGCGCAAGATTTTCTCAACCGATAACCCGGATGATCCCACGATCGTCCGGGTTATGCTATGATCTGAGCCACTATAGGTTGGGAGGCGTTTCATGCGCGAGATTGGACAACTGATCACCATCGGCTTTGACGGTGTCGAGGCCCCCCCGCATATCTTGGAGGCCGTCCGCCGGGGCCGGGCGGGTGGCATCGTGTTATTCCGACGAAACATCGGAACTGCTCAGGAAGTGGGCGAGCTCACCCGAAGTCTCCAAACCTCCGCCGCCAGTGCCGGTCTTCCCCCGCTCTTCATCGCCATCGACCAGGAGGGTGGCACGGTTCGTCGGCTGAACGGCCCCGAATTCATCCCGATTCCGAGCCAAATGGCTATGGCTGCAGCCCGCGCCCCCGAATTAGTCGAACGCTTAATGTACTTGGCTGGCCTCGAAATGACCGCGTTGGGCATCAATCAAAACTATGCCCCGGTACTTGACGTCAACGTAAACCCTGCCAACCCCGTCATTGGAATTCGATCATTTGGCGAAGACCCTAGCCGGGTAGCTCTCTTGGGCCAGCATTACATCCGTGGGCTGCAGAAGGCTCATGTCCTGGCTACCGCGAAGCATTTCCCAGGCCACGGTGACACTCACCAGGATTCGCATAAGGTCTTGCCCACCGTCGACCAGCCTCGAGGGCGACTGGAATCGGTCGAATTGGTGCCATTTCGCGCCGCCGTGGCCGCCGAAGTGGCCGCGATCATGACCGCACACGTTGTCTATCCCGGGATCGATTCGTCTGGGTTACCGGCCACGCTCTCCGAAAAGGTGTTAACCGGAGTGATCCGCGACCAGCTAGACTTCACCGGTCTGGTCGTCACCGACAGCATGGAAATGCAAGCCATCGTTCAAGGCTTCGGCACGGTTGCCGGTGCAGTCATGGCCATCCAAGCCGGTGCTGACCAGGTTCTGGTATCACACGACGCCGACCAACAAATGGATACCTATCAAGGTCTCATCTCGGCCTTCGATCAGGGACAGATCTCCGCTTCGCGGATTCGCGCTGCTCTGGACCATGTTCGCGAAACCAAGTCTCGCCTGTCTCCGGCAATCGCCCAGATCACCGAGGCTGAGCGAACGGAAGCCCGAGCCATTGCCGACACCATCTGGTTGCAAGCCGTAGCGGGTACCGGCGCTGTGAACAAATTACCGATTACGGAGCCTCTGGTTTTAGTGACGTTCGGCGATCAGCCTGAGACGACGGAGGCCGAAGACTCCCGGGCATCGCTAGAACATCCCTTGGCCCAAGCATTCGGCGATCAACTCTTTCGCCATCTCACCCTGCCCCGGAACCCCTCCGCCGAGCAGGTAGCCAGCGTACACGCCATGAGCAAGGCCTATCCATTAGTCGTGGCGCTTGACCGTGCCGGGTTACACCCAGGTCAACTTACCGTCCTGCAGCGTACCTGGACCGATGGGCCGTCCGTGGCTTTGGCTCTCTCTTCCCCCTACGATCTCCGCCGACTTCCCGTGGACACGATAGGCCTTACCGGATTTGACCCAAGTCCCGCGGCCATGCCTGCGCTCGTAGCCGTCTTGCGCGGCCAAGCCCGTTTGGTCGGGGATTGGCCGGTCAGCATCGCAGAGCATCGCCCCCGCTAATGGCAGCAGCCGTCGCCGGGTGACGTCTATAGATATGATTGGGGTTTTTAAATGAAGGCTCTGCAATGTTTAGCCCACCTGGATAGGCCAAGCGAAAATGGGCATCTGCTATCGTCTGCTTGGCTCTTACGCGGCGCTGACCAGATAGGCTCGATCTGGCCTCTATTTCACCCGTATCAGGTATATCCGAAGGGGTAGGCATCCTCCGCCATTGTCTCCCCGAGCATCCGAACCCAAAGGCCTCGGGGAGTAATCAGAAACGCTTCTAGAAGAGGCTCCGCGTCTCTTCAGCACCACGAACCGTACGCGGGAGTATCCATATTTCTCAGATAGAACCTAAGGCCAACGCCCCGAGAATCGTGGGTGTAACTCTTTCTCATCCACTCTTGGCTAGGATGCTTGCGGCGATTGGTCGGAAATCTCATTCGCTTCCAAAGACACCTGCTTCATCTCTGGAATAGCTAGCCAAGTCAAGGCCACGCCCAGTAAAGCGACCCCCGCTAAAAGGCCCATGGTTGAAGATAACCCAATGGCCTTAAGCACCAACGGGAGGAAGAATGCTCCGACAAAAGCTCCTATTTTACCCGAGGCGGCAGAAAATCCATGACCGCTTCCGCGAAGATTGGTGGGAAAAATCTCCGATGGCACCAAGAACGTGGTAGTATTCGGACCAAATTCTACGAAGAAATAGCTGATAGCATAAACCACGAGAAACATCAGCGGCACTTTAACAATGGTCGGCACCACCAAAAGTGAGCCATAGGCCAGGGCCATGACAAGAAATCCGGTGATTTGAATCCGTTTTCTACCCAAACGATCCATATAGTGCGCGGCCACAAAGTACCCGGGCACGGCGGCCACCGCAAAGATTAATGCGGTCACCAGCACCGTGGTCACCAAAGGCGCTCCCGGCAATAGGGCCTTCATAATCACCTGCGACGAGACGCTATTGCCATAAAAAGCAATGTCGATCAGAAACCAACTGCCTGCCGCTCCAATTAAGCGAATCAAGTTCCGCCGACTCAGTATCGACTGCATTTGATTTTGGACAACCGGCGCCTCCTCGACACTCGGTGTGATAGGCTCGGCATTGGCCAATAACTCGGCCACTTCCTTCGCAGCCGTCTGATCCTTCTTCACCGATAGCAGGAATCGTGGCGACTCGGGTAAGTTCCTACGCAAATAGATGACCGAGGCCGCCGGGATGGCTCCGAACGCAAGCATCAATCGCCATACGAGGTCGTGCCCGATACCGCTGGCGAGTAGTCCTGCCGCGACCAGCGGTCCAACCAAAAGGCCCAAACCCTGCATCGCAAATACCATCGTGACCATGTAGCCGCGTTGAGTCCGATTCGAATATTCGCTGGTTATGACCGAACTCGTAGGATAGTTCCCACCCACGCCAATGCCGACAATGACGCGGAATACCAAAAGCCAGGCAAAAGAGGGAGCAAATGCGCTTAATAGGGCACCAAAAGTAAGAATGACCATTTCAAACCCATAAATCGCCTTACGCCCAAAGCGGTCCATCAATGGGCCAAACAAAGCCGCACCAAACGCGGCTGCGGCTAGTGACAAGCTATTCAAAAGCGCCAATTCACTCGTATCCAAGTGCCAGATAGGGGTCAAAATAGCTGTGACTGTTCCAATGATGAAAAGATCGTAAGCATCGGTAAAAAAACCCATGCCGGCTGTAAACATCGTCCGGAGATGAAACTTTTGCATGCCGGACTCGTCTAATGCTTCCAGTGCTGTGCTCATGTGCCGACTCCTTTCACTCATTCGTCCGGTGCGCCTTGCCTCTATGATCCCACGCCAACGTTATCGGTTCTTTAACGCTGTGTTAAGATTAGGTTAACACGCACGCTGAATTGTGGCAGGTCTAGGGAGAGCACTCGATTCTCATATCCTCCCCCGGTCGGCACCAGCTACTCACTCCACGGTTAAAATCAGGCACTTAAGATAGCGAGATTCCGGTGACCCTGGCAGCATCGGGTGGTCTGGGCCCTGGCCACGAATCTCCATAATCCGAACAAATCGCCGAACATCTTGGGCTGCCGAAGAAATGACGGCGATAAAGTCGCTCTCGCTCATATGATAGGAACAGGAAGCTGTCACTAAGATGCCCCCGGGTCGAAGAAGCTTCATCGCCCTGAGATTAATCTCCTTGTAGCCTTTGATCGCTTGGGGCACACTCTCCTTGGATTTGGTGAAAGCGGGTGGGTCCAGAACCCCCAAATCATACTGAAGGCCTCCATCGCTTGCCTTTCTGAGCCAGTCAAACGCATTGCCCGTCACGAAGTCCATCCTGTCAGCGAGGTGGTTCACTTCCGCATTTTCGGTCGCTCGGGCGATAGCGTTCTTGTCTTGGTCGATGCCCACTACATGCTTAGCGCCATGCTTGGCCGCGACCAAGCCAAATCCCCCAGTATGGCAAAAGGCGTCGAACATCTCCTTGCCGCGCGCGAGTTGCGCCACTCGCATCCGATTTTCGTACTGATCCAAGAAGTGCCCCGTCTTTTGTCCATGAGTCACTTCAATCGTCATCCGGACGTCGTGTTCCGTAATCGAAACCGGATCCACCAATTCGCCGTAAACTAAACGATCCACCCGCGGCAGTCCTTCATGTTCGCGAGTAGACACATCGCCCCGCTCATATATACCTTCGGGCTTGAGTTCCTCGACCAAGGTCGCGGTAATCGCCTCCATGTACGGAACGAGGCCGAGCGAAAGGACTTCCACCACCAGCATGGGGCCATACCGATCTACAACCAAACCCGGGATCCCGTCCGCTTCCGCATAGAACACGCGGTAAGCATTGCGTTCTCCCATCCACGCCTTTCGTAACCGGATCGCTTCTTTCACCCGCTGTTGAAACCACTCGGCAGTGATTTTTTCGCGTTTGACCCGAGTTAACAGGCGTACCGCAATAATCGAACGGGGATTGAAAAACCCTTTGCCCACTTCACGGCCCTGAGCGTCAAGCACGGTCACCACCGATCCTGGCGTCGCCTGGCTGTGATAAATCTCCCCACGGTAAATCCACGGACTTCCAGCAAACACCCGAGCCCCGGGTTCTTTAATTCGCACGGTAGATTCGTTCAATATTTCTCGCTCCTTCTATTTGTCTTTGTTCAGTATACCCAGGTTCCGGCTGTGGGTCCAAAAAGCCGTTCCAGAGAAACGCCCGGAACGGCCATGGTGGATGCTGGTTCTCAATCACAGGATCATGGGCCAATTTACCACCCGGTTTGATTCACTGCTGTCCAAAACTGAGGATTCTCGTCACCCAGGCGCCACAAGGCAATTCCACCCAGATGAAATTCCCGCGCTAGTTGCATACGAAACTTATCACTATAGCCGTCTTCAAACCAAACCACATGGGAAATGCCGGCTTGCACGTAGCTATAGGTAAACTCCTTATCCACCGCGTTCCATTCAATCGGGACTCCTTCTTGGTGGGCCAGCGCAATCGCGTTGAGATCGTGATATTCAACCGTCTGACCCGTCGACGCCCAATCGTAGCCATACCCGGCCAGGCCAAGAACGATTTTCGCCGCCGACATTCGGGTCACGGCGTACTCAATCGCAGATTTCATCCATGGATAGGGGGCCACAGGCCCTGCAGGCGTCCCCACCGAATGCTGGTCATAGGTCATCAACATGATCTGATTGGCGTATTTTCCCAAGACCGCAAAATCATAGGGCATCGCATAGCGATTGTCCGCGCTTAACTTGGGCGGAACGTCGACCGAAATCGTTCGTCCCATCGGGTCCAATGCCGCCGCTAACTCCATAATGAAGGCGTTCATTCCCGCCCGAGCATCTGACGCCAGCCCCTCAAAATCAATATTGTATCCAGCATAATCGTCCACCACGGCCATTTTTTTTAGTTGCGCGATGACGCTTTGTCGCACTTTAGGATTCTCGACCACGGCCGCATTTTCAAATCCGTTAATGATCATTGGATAGACGGCAATGTGGTCGGCTTTCGCGTAAGCACGAACCGCCGAGTAATGATATCCTAGGTCGTGGAGGGTGCCGTCAGCACGAAAGCTATACCAAAGCGGAGAAATCGCCGACACCTGCTTCACGTGGGTTGCCAAACTGTGTTGGGAACCCGTCGCATTGGGCTCGTATTGGGTATAAAAGCCGAGCACGAAGGGTTTTTTTACTGGGTGAAGCGCCTTTAACGCAGCAGTCAGGGCACTCGCGGTGATTCTTCCAACTTCGCCGGTAACGTTCAATCCCCGATCTTTTTGAAAACTCTTCACAGCTAACTCGGTGGCCCGGTTAAAAACGCCGTCTACCCCACCCCGATAGTAGCCCAGCGCGATTAAATCTTGCTGCGCAATCACTACAGGCTCTCCATACTGCGGGGCCTTCACCATCCCTTGATCCCACGCATAGTGTGTCGGTGGATATTTCAACGCTAGTTGCTGCTCTAGCGCCGCTTTGGTCTTTGGTCCCACACTGCCCTTGCCCACAATATGATGGCTCAATTGAAATGACAACACGGCCTTCCTCGTAAGGGTGCCGTACCTCCCAGTCACCGCGCCCGGATCATATCCAAGATCCACTAGTTGCTGCTGAATTTTTGCGACCGTCTGGCTTTGGGCTCCAAGAGATACCACATTGGTCGCGGCCAGAGCCAAGGGTGAAGCCAAGAGTCCCACGCATAAGATCCGTTCCGAAATATTCCATGCCTTCGATTGAGGCTTCACTAAACCTCTTCCCCCTCCTGTGCCGAGCGCCTGCGAAGTTCGCTGACGAGAAAAAAAGCAGCACGCCCGCCCCACTTGTCGGGGCGATGCACTCCAATGACTGATTTCTTCACTGCCAATCTCCCCTCGAACGGTGGGAAAGATGGAGATTGGGCATCCTCGGTCTTCCCTAAGTAGGCCAACCAGTAATAGCGTAGAGGAGATCAGACGTGCTGTCAGTTCGCCCTGATGGCGCTGAAAGGAAGTGTCTCCAGGTTTTGTCCCTTGTTGGAACGGCTTCGATATTTTTAGGCAAATCGGGAGGGAATGGCAAATTATGACACAATATGCGCTCAATTCGACGTTCCATTGTTTGGATCAGCCAAGGTCTGTGCGGAATGTCACGGCATCCAGGTCTAATGTTTTTGGATCTAAAGGCAAATATAGGTAGTGTCTTCTCCTATGCGTCGGCATGCAACGGGACCAACCAGGACACCGAGGCACAAAATAACATACCTCCGAGATCTTGCTGGCCGGCCAGGCAGGCATTCTCGAGAGTTTTTCACGCTATCAATTGAGAATTGTCGTCTGAACCACCCCGGCTGCCTCAGCGACGCGAGTGACACGGCCAAGAATGCTTTATAACTTGAGTTTCGCACCCCCAAAACATCAGGAATCTTCGCCATTTAGCGCCGACAAAAAACGGCGGAAACCCGTATGAATACTGGGATTTTGGTATAATTAGGATATGATCCAAATGAGCTTAAAACGGGGAGTTATCATGAGCCAAGAGGTTTCGGAGATCGGAAAAATCCTAGAAAAACATCACGACTGGATGACGCGCGTGTGAATGGAGACCGCCCAGACATTCAACTTGCGATCTATCGTGCGGAACGTGGGATTCGAAAAGCACCAAGGCTATCGTGTGGTCGAAATTATGACCTTGATGATGTTGCTCCCGTTCCTCCTGGTCAAAAGCGTCCATAGCTTGTATGTTAGTGACTTTAAACGGATCACCGAGATGAAAAAGGATACTATCTATCGCTTGAAAAATAACGAACTCGTCCCGTGGCGATCGATTCTATACGGGGTGGTGAAAGGCTTTCAAACGTTGACCAATCCGCAAAAAACCGTCGCGCCGAATTCAGCGTTTGTGGTCGACGATACGACAGACTCCCGGGTCGGATCTAAAATCGAAAAGGTCTCCTTCGTGTACGATCATGTGGCCGGCCAAAAAGGATCGAAGTTAGGGTTCAAACATCTTATGTTTCGTTGGTTTGATGGCACTAGCTTTGTTCCCCTGGATTTCAGTATCCATGCGGAAAAATCCTTACGCGGAAAGCATCGGGAAGCACAGTATCAGAAGGTTTGTCGCCCGGGTTCGCCGGGCGCCACGCGATGCAAAGAATGCTCCACGGATAAAATTAGCCAAGCGATCACGATGATTAAGCG
>DAHXNH010000146.1 GCA_027365485.1 Clostridiales bacterium | reverse complement strand
GGTTCCCGCGTAAGCGGAGAGCGGAATGGGTGAACACCCCTGCGAGTCCTGTTGAGTGGTTAGGGATGGCGCGCTTGGAAAGGTTCTGTACTGACCCAGTGAGACCCTGTCTGGTCCGATGGTCGCCGAAGTAGGGCAATGGTCAGACTCCGCTGACCACCTTGCGACGACCGCCAATCCCTCACCACCGGGTGGGGCAGGGAGTCGGAGGACGGCATAGTAGCGAAGTACCTCGGTGGACAACAGAACCCCGAGGGAAGGCGAAGGCTGTCCACTTCGATAGGATTCTCACCTGAGGAGTGACCCTGGCAAGGCGAGATTGGTCTTCGGACCTAACAACCGCTACGCCCCTTGCGAGGCAAGTATCGTCGGAGAGCCGGATGTGGGAAAACCACAAGTCCGGTTCGATGAGGAGACGGGGTTCGGAAGAGCCCCTCTTACTCTACTCGTATGATACGTTAAAACCACGGTGCACGGTGGCATCGAGCCCACAGACCGTTCAGGGCCCCGACCAGACTTGCAAATCGCTCATGATCTGACGATCTTGCCGAAGAGGTTTTCGCAAAAGAGCCCGGGGTTGCGTGGCCACGAGGCTCCCGATGAGATCGATGCGCGGCTGCCCCTCGGCGCTGGCTTAACGTTACCCACATCTTTTCGGCAGCCGAGATCAAAATACTCTTAGAATTCTCGCTTACACCAAGGCCTTCTCAGCGCGAAATTATTTTGGCGGATTTTCGTGAACCCAAAAGGGTTTTGCGTTTGGATCGCGAATGAGACTCTCATGACTACTTCAACCGTCGAGGACGCGGTCCTCTCCAGTGCCAATCATGTGTGGACGTTGCGAGCACTCGGGAACGCGCAGTTTGGGGATGCGCGTCCCACTCAGTGGGCGGTGACCATCGCCCACGATCTGATAGCGCATCCCGACCAATCTCTGGCTAGCACGTACGAAGGTAATTTTGGGGCGCTGCATGCGGCCTACCGATTTTATGATAATCCGGCGGTGACCCCGCCAAGATTTTAGCCCCCCACTTCGCGGCGACGTGGGAGCGCTGTGGTCAGCAATCGGTCGTGCTCATCGCTTATGACACCACGTTCTTTAATTTTTCGACCCATAAGGCGTTCCAAGGTGGCGGTCCCATCGAAAGTTTGAACGACAAAGGCATCCTGGTGCATTCGGCTCTCGCCATGATACCTGAGGGAGTACCGCTCGGGTTAGTCGGGCAAAAATTTGGGCCCGGGACCCAGCCGAATTTGGGAAAGCGAGCGAACGGAAGCGTCGGGCGTTTGAAGACAAAGAAAGTGCACGATGGTTAGACGAGGCGAGAAAGGCGGCCCAAGGCGTGCCCGAAGGCATGCGGGCCGTGATTATCGGCGATCGCGAAGCCGATATCTGTGAGCTGTTTGTTCAATCGGCCGGGGACCCCTTGGACCTGCTGGTGCGCAATGCCCACAATCGTCGCGGCGAGTGGAATGGGGTCGAGACCCGGCTCCGCGATACCCTGAACGCCAGCCCTGTTTTGGAAACCTTCGTCATGGATTCATGGATGTGCCGCGAAAAGAAGGCCAGTCGATTCGCCCAGCGACCTTGACGCTCCAAACTGTCGAGGTGCGATGACTCCCGCCCAAAGGGCGTCCCAAGGATGGGCTGGAACCGCCCACGGTCCGCGCCATCCTCGCCCATGAAATCGATCCGCCCGCCGACATCGAACCCATCGAAGGGGTACTGTGTACCACCTTGCCGGTTGAGAATTTTATGGATGCTCGGCAAGGCGTGCAGTGGTATACCTATCGCTGGCGAATTGAACGCTTTCATTTTGTCCTGAAGACCGGGGGCAGCAACGTCGAAACACTCCAGTTGCAGGAATATGACCGCATGGTGCGTGCGATCGCACGCTATTCGATCGTGGCCTGGCGGATTCTCTGGATGACGTATCAGGTCCGCGAAGATCCCGATCAACCCAGTGCGGTGGTGTTTACGCCCGAGGAATAAGTCGCCTTACGGCAGGTGTATGAGCGTCAAAAGCCGAAAAAAGGTCCGCGGTCCCAGCCATTAGCTCCAGACCAGCCCATGACCTTGCGCGAAGCGATGCAGACGATGGCTAAATTGGGTGGGTTTTTACGCCGCAAAAGCGATGGAGATCCCGGCGTGAAGACCTTATGGAGCGGATACCGCGCCTCGCAATTGATTGTCCTGGGGATGCAACTCGCTGAGTCTAAACCTCTCGGCCCGTAGTGTGATCCTTACTATACGTTACCGTATTGGAGCCATGTATTCTGGCTGATCCGAGCCCCTGGGGATCTCCCTTGCCCTCAGACAGCATGAGGGGGTGCTGATCGATGTGGTCTGATCGGCCGCGTTATTGACCTGCGGATGCACGATCGTTTGAGGTATGCTGACTGGGTGATGGCAGCTGCGTCCCAACCGCGTCGTGGGTGCGAGGGTGATCCCTAAATTCTGGCCAAGGGGTCCGCTTTGACGTCGCCACTGGATCAGAACATCCGCATCCTTCTCGAAGGGCCACGTCCCTCACGCGACAGGTTCCTTCATTCCTATATACTGACGAGACCGAAGTCCGTTCTTTCTGGCTGGGTTGGAGTCCCTCTCAGCCCGCCATGGTCGTGGCGGGCTTTAGTGATCACCGACGCCTTTCACCAGCCCCAGGCTGGGATTTCGCGTCGAGTGGCGGTGTATTCATCAGTGAAACGATGCCCAAGAAAGAAAAAACTATCTAACAAAAGACTTATGGGTAACGTTAAGCTCAAAGACTTGTTTGAGGGGTCCTGCTTGGGCCGTCAATTGCCATGTCTCAATACGGTGGCCTAAATCGCCAAAGTGGAATCGTGAGAAGTGAAGGAAATTAACGTCTCACGAAAGCGTTCGCATCTGAACACATAGTGTTATGGGGGTGCGAAACTCAAGTAGCTCAGAAAGCAGACATGGTAGGACCACAACGATCTCCTGTGAGGATTCACCATTTCGAACGATACACAAACATTTTCAATGATGACTATCTCATATCCACACCAAAAGCCAAGCGCGCCGGGGTAAAAAACCTTAGTAAATTAACAGATATTTTGTTGACAAACTCCAGAACCTAGATTAACATTTCTAATGTGTTACAAACAATGAGAGGATTATGACACTAGTTGAGGTTATAGACTAATCAGAGATCATGCTCAGCCGGCGGAAATTTTGTTTTTTGGGATATCTGGGATCCATCTTCATATCAGTCCCCAAG
>DAHXNH010000143.1 GCA_027365485.1 Clostridiales bacterium | reverse complement strand
CGGGGCAACATTTGGGATATGCTGGAACGCTCAGGCGTCGTTCCCAAAGGCTGCGCCACCTCCCATAAGGCACAGTGTTTTACCGATCAAACGGCAGCGCTCAAGGGCTACCATGTGTTTGTGATGGGCATTACCATCAACGACAACTTTGAAACGGTGGTCGAAGCCATCGCCACCGCCCCCTGCCCACCCGACCTTAAGAAAGGGGCCCTTCGGGGTCGATGGTTTGGCTGTCACACGCCTGCCCCGAACGTGATTTGTGAGGCTTTTTCCGCATTACATGACATGACCCATCGTGGTTCGGAAGCCAATGTCGCCGACGGACATTGAGGTCACCTGCCTCAAGCCCACCATGGATGTGTCTGTATCCATTTGCTCGCAAATAGTGCGAGCAAGCCAATTCCAATGGTACAGGTCGCAAATTTTTGTAATCGGGGTCCACTTTAGCCTGTTCGTGACCCCCGCAAGAGGAAAAGACGACTCAAGCCGCCTAAGAAAGAAACGAGGGGACAACTGCCACTACTACTTCGTACTGCCTATGCCTGTTTTTACCGACACGAGATGTTTTAAAAACCCGTGTAATCAGCAATCGCAGGCAGAACGTGGGCATAGCGAATCGGAGTCCCATGAGGAACCAGCGGACTTGTACAGAGACAAGATCTCTAGTTCCTCTGCCATAGCCCCTAAGAACCGGGACTCACGAGAGTTTTTTCCTCACCCCTGGTTCTAAGGCCCCTTTATCGAGCCGCCCTTTTGATATCGCCTCATTCAGCAAATCCTTCACCTCGCCGTCCGTGAAGGTCCACACTCGGCCCTCTTTGATGGAATCGAAGACACAGATCGCGACCGAACCAAGATCCCTTGCCGTTAAATTTGATATGTTGCGATGGGTGTCCCGCAAATCCACAACTGGCGTGAGTGCAAGTTCCTCGGTAATGGTTAATCCTCGTGATAATATTGCCGCTTCGTCAATGGCTACCATGTCAATATATTGGAGGCGTGTATACATAGCCGTGAGAGCAACGACCGCCTCGCGAATGTCGTTCAAAGTTTCAATGCGCCACACCGACAACTCATGCGACTGAGTTCTCATATCGTTGGTTATTGGGTCTGCCACTACGGTAACGGCCTCCGACGGCACCCCATCATCGAGGGACCAGAACTCGTCAACGATCTTCCGAGCCAGGTACGCCATCAGCCAAGAGACTCCTGTTCCAACTCCACCAGAACTCGCTGTACGTAATCATTTAGCCACTCCGCGGAACTGCAGAAACCCGAAAGGGCATCCCGGGCAACGGAACCCCTCCACTCCTCGAAAGCCCCGACTGCAACCCGCTGGACAAACGGTCGCGAACTACTCAAAGCATCTGTCACAAATTGGAGAAGCGCCGGTTTGGCAGACACGTATGCGAAGTCGAAGTGTGAAGTCATATAGACAATCCGCGCGACCAACTGAGGCGGTCCAATTACGTCACCAAGCACTTGAGCCATCTGATCGTAATGATTATCTAGCAACCGCCTAAATTGTGATTCGGAGGGCATATCGTATCCAGGATCTAACACCTCCGTCAGGAGCCGTTGCTTAAACGAATCCCAGCGAAGTCGAAAAACTTCACGAGAAAGCTGCGGTTCATCATCTACCACAGACACAGCCACCTCACGCAACACGTCCGCGTTCCGCCGCCGATGTGATGGTCTATGCCGAAGAGTTTGCCCAAATTCTGGATGCCAATACCCGAGTGGGTCAAGTTTATTCGTGAGGGTCATCTGGCGCACAACATATCCTTGCTCGCCAATGAAATTCCACAAATCTGTCGTTGACGCCTCAGACAAAGCGGTCGAAAAATCTTTCTTGGTCGAGTGGTGCCATGAGGCGAATGGAAGACTATGATAGTTGAGTGGTCGATTACGTCCCCCGCTTAGTTTAGACCGCATCAAAGATTTCACGTCCCTCTACCAATGGTGAATTAATTCTAAAATCTGATCCAGCGAAACAAAATGACTATCGTAAATTCTTGTTAAGTTTTCTAAGTCAACCGGTGCATCTTTCCATGTTACCAACTCAAAAGCAAGCTGGGGGCCATCGTCGTTCCATCTGGCATCCAGTGAAATTTGCCGATGGCAATCATCCATGTGAAAACCCATCACCGTACCGATAAGAGCGGGTGCGCCCGGCAAACTGTCCGCGTCTATTCCCCTCGGCAACAGATTGGTCGACATGATGGCTTTCAACGCTTGCTCACTCTCAAGAGGAATCTCTCCTCCTGTCTCTACCCTAAGATCGCCCGCTTGCCAATGGACCACGTCCCTTAGTCCCGAGAGGGTACGAACAAACAACGAAAAGGTCTCTCTTGGCGTGCTAACAAGATCGTCGCGTACAGTGACGGAATCCTTGTCAATCGCCATTAACTTGCGCTTGTTCCTATCAAACGCAATGTAAGCGCCTTCTGGCTCCTGCTTTTCAGGGTACTCTTCCCGTAGAAGCGGAGCCACCCGCGCTGATAAGGTTCCGTCGACCTTCACCTCTAGAGAACCAAACTCCAACGTGATCGTTTCATATGAACGACGCTTAATGTCCATCATAGTCCCTTACTAAGAACACTTTATTATCTCATGATACTGCAAATAACTTGTCCAAAGACACATAGATACCCGGTCGTAAAGATCTTAAATCCACGCAGTCCTACCATTGGTAAATTCTTCCGAGCCGTGCCATTTGCTACGTTAGCGAGATGAAGTAGGATTCAACATAGGTATGGACCATTGGAAAACATGTATCCCTAGATAAGTCAGGTCGCAGGAAACGCGCCGCGCTGCTCGCCACTTTTGGGCTCATTACGGCCTTTTCGGAGAGTTGTAGCCACCAATTTTACTCTGTGTCCTCCATTGGTAGAGTCCCACCTGACTCATCTGGGGATGCAGGATCCATTATTGCGGGATCGCTAACCTGACCCCATTGCACAGGCGATGCCTTCCCGTTGCCAAAGACGAGCGAGGCCAAACCCGATGGGACCGGATTTGTAGGCGATCGCATTGTCGTGCTGTCGGACCCTTTTCGAATCCAACGCAGGACAGCGCCCGACGTATTGGGAATGGTGCCCACGTCCTGCCAGGTCTCGACCCCCAGCAAGGCCTCCGTCATCACGATCGTCGCGCCATGGACGTCCCAGCCCAGAGATCGGGTATCCCTATACAGGACCAGCCTCCTTTCTATCGTATGCGGTAACTAAATGATAGATGTCCCATCTTCCTTTAGCATTGTCCGCGAACGCTGCGATTAACCGGGCTGGTTATCATGCTATCTAGGAACCCAGGGGTTAAGGAATCTTCACCCGTCCAGTCGATGGTGGTCCAGAGCTTGTTTTGCGGGTGAACTCGACGGGATTTGGATAGGTGAGTTGGCCCTTCGCACGCCGAGTCTTCTTCCTCCCAAGCCACACTGTAGAGCCACTGCCAGCCCCTAGAGGATTGGTGCGAACCCCGACAAACGGTCTTTCGCGGATCGCAACCGCGCGGGTTTCAAGCTTCTCGATCCGATCTTTTAGGACTTATCCACCAGTTCTCTAGATCCAGTCCAGATCACAATGTTCGGGCTCGCGCCGCGATATGGTGTGCGGCAACAATCCTCTTACGCTTTAGGCGCGGCGGTGTAAAAAGACCACCCCGGTGCTGGCAAATGGGCAAGCAAGGGAAATCCACGATCCCCCTGCGATCGGTTCTCGGACAATGGTTTCAGCGGTCAGCGGATTGAACCATTCCACTAAAAACTTGAGTTTCGCACCCCCATAACACTATGTGTGCAGATGCGGACGCTTTTGTGAGACGTTAAGTTCCCTCACTTCTTACGATTCCACTTTGGCGATTTAGGCAACCGTATTGAGACTTTGCAATTGACGTCCCAAGAAGGACTCCTCAAACAAGTCTTTGAGGGCGGCATATTGGGGCGAACGTTGAA
>DAHXNH010000088.1 GCA_027365485.1 Clostridiales bacterium | reverse complement strand
CCGAAGCCCAGGCCTTGTGGGACGCCCAGCAAGCGGAGCATCCCGAGGACTATAAGTACGCACGGTATAAAATCAACACGAGTGTTTCGGTGGGACAGTGGAAGGATGCGTGGGTAACGATCATGCTCGCCGAGGATGCCGACGTTCGCAATCGGGCGTTTTGGGACTTTATTCATGAGATTCGGAAACACGTGACGCCGATTCGGCCGAATCGGCAGTTTCCGCGCCGGTCCGCACCGCGGGCCAACCGTTATTCCCATAAACGTCGCCGTTCCCTTTAGAGCGATCCACTAAAAGGAACAGCCTCCAACCCCTATACGACACAATATTCTGACGAATAATGAATTTCGTCGGCTGAATACCCCATGCCCTCGCGATGCTCGGCCAGCACCTCTCGTTCTCGAAGCCTCCACAGGAATCCACCCATGCCACGCCTTTCGACCGCGTCGGGGTCAAAACGGCGCGTAGGCAATCCCGAAAACGCCAGCACTCTTCTCAAAACGCCGCATTAGCACCTCTATTCGGTGTATTCAGATATCTACAAGTTGACACCATTGGGGTGCACACTTCTGCCTATTAATGCTTCAACCGGTACGATGTCGACGCCACAGCTTAAGGCTCATACGCCCCCGAGGGTTCATCCATCTTTCCCAGCGCTACTCTTAGCGCGTCCCTCTGTTCCTCCCAGCTATACTCCAATCAGTTCGAGCGGTTCGGCAAGTAGAGCCACTCAAACTGATTGGATGGCTCCACCAGAATGCCTCCCCCAGGATAGCCCGACACGTTATAGGGCCGGTTGACCGCAATCGGCAGGGGGACCACCCTCCAATGGGAGCGCTTTCGGAGCCAAATCTCTTGTCGATTTTGAGCATTGTCCGCACTCGCGTACAGCACAGTCGCGTTGGGGCCCTCGCTCACCAATTGGACGATTTGCAGCGTACCGTCAGCGAACGGCGGATGAAGCGAAAAAATGCGCCAATGTTTCCAGTTGCCGAGGTACACCCGCCATGCCCCGTCGACGATCGCGGTCGCTAAGATCTCATTGCCATGATAAGGGACCGGCATCGAGAGTTTGCCATAACCATAGCTACCGCCAAAGTTGTGGGTTAATTGTTGCGTGACGGGCGTATCCGCAAATAGTTGCCAACCGTGGGTTAGGGTCCAGCGCATCGGCCAAGTGCCAAACTGGTGTTGAGACCCGTAGACCAACCCACTGACCTCGGTGACCAGTTCTCCCCCGGGTCCAGGTACGATGCCATGCAGGTGAAGGATCGGGGCTACCGTTTTTCCGTCGAGCGTCAGGGTCACCAGAGTGGGATGGAGGCCATTACTCCACAGACGCTTTAAGTGGCCGTGCACATCCACCCACACTTGAAACCGGGATTCGAGATTATTGTTCATTTCCAAGATAGTGCCGTTCGGAATCATGGTCCAGCCGTAACTGGCGGATGTCGGACCGGTGTCGTTCTTCGGACTCGGTAGGTGGATGGTCGTCCAGCCTTTGCCGTACCACACCATCATGGTGCTCAAGTTATGGACCGCCAACAAGTCGCCCGCCGATTCCACGACGGCTCCTTTAGCCAACAGGGCGGCCACAGCCGATGGCATAGCCAGCGGCTGCCACGAGGATTTCTTTGGTATCCACCACTGTAACTTCGGGGCAGGATCACGAGTCAAGGCCACAATTTTTCCGTTTGCCAACACGGTTTCTGTCACGGAACTCATCTGGCCAATCGCACTCAGCCCCGCATTTGTGCTAGCCGTGGTCAGTGGCGGAATGTGAATCCAGTGCGGACTGCTGGCATTGGTCTTCGCAGGTATGCTCAGGCGCTGAGCCCCAGTACTCAGCATTAACGTGCTCAGAGCGATTCCGACCGCTGCTCCCACAGTGATCCAGCGTGTGCTCATTTTTAAAATCCCCCTTCTTTAAATCTTTGTTCTCACGCCATCTTGAGGTTGATTAGCCTGCGGCAGCGAATGGATGTGCTTACCCCCGCGCTCCCAAACATACGGGACCTGACTGCCCAAGAGCTGCACCGGTGTGGGATTGGTGCAAAAACCTAAACCCTAGTCCCGTTCGTTTCGATAAGCATAACGTCGAATCTTTGGGTTTGGTTACCAAGACCGGCGTGAGGTCAAGGCGGCAGCAGTCAGGCCAAAGCAAATCGCCCGAATGACCGCCGTCAACCCGGGCTGTTCATCCCAAGCACCGACCCATGGCATAGTGGCGCCGTTGAGTCCATATCCGTCGTGTCCACGCCATCGTACGCGTGTCGTTTGACATCCTCCCCACGACTAAAGCCAGGCGGGCTATACCACGAGGCCTGGTGAGCATCCACTCCAAAAGCCGCGTGCGGCTATCGTCGCAGCCAGCACTGACCTCATCGCGAAGGCGATTGAGCTACCGTCCCCGCTACCGTTTTGATCAAATTCTGGGGGCCGTACATGGCCCGGGACTTGAGGGGGACGTTGGCTCGTCACCAGAAGCTTCGCTCTTTGTGCTCCATGATTTACCGTGTGCACAACATGTTGGTGGAACAGGATCGGCGTCATCCGGGTATTTGTTGAACATTGCCCCAAAGCTTTGGAATGAATTGCCTTCTGGGTGGCTTTTCCCTGAATGATATACCCTATCCTTTTCTTCCTTCCCTCTTGGCCTTGCATCCGTGTTTCTACGTGCTAGCCTTTATAGGGCTTATCACTCTCGCCGCCATCGCCTTGGCGCTGTCTGTGCGGCGAGCAACGTCTATGTAGCCCTGGTTCCTGTGCACGGTATTCTCAGTGCTTCTCCAGGCTATGACCGTCACCGGGTACTCTCCGATCATGTGCTCGGGTGCGGTCATTCGGTTGATCACCCACACCGCTAGTAATCCCGTGATTATCCCGGCCTTAGTCTTAGGAACCACGATGATTTGCGATGCCATCGTCATCGCCGCGTATGCCAGGGGGGAGGCGACATTCTTGACTAATGATGCGGCCATAGAGGTCATCGATCTCAGTAAAACGCTCAGAAGAGAACGGGTTTTAGAGTACGTAAACCTTGGGGCGCAAGCCGGTGAAATTTTGGCATCACCGGCCCGAACGGGTCGGGCAAGACTCTACTCGTGCGGCCTCGCCACCCCGACCACCGGCACGGTGACGATTAGAGGCGAGGCTCTGAACCGTGGGCGATTTCCGAAGGACATCGGCGTCATCATTGATGCGCCGAGCTTTCTGGCCCAGTTGACCGGGTTAGAAAACCTGACGTTGCTCGTTAGCATTCGTAACGTCGTGACTCCACAGGAGATTGAACACACCACGGACCTTTTGGGCTTTAGTTTTGCGAAACACAAACGAGTTCGCTACTATTCGGTGGGCATGCGGTAGCGCTGGCGATCTGGCAAGCGATCATGGAAAAGCCTCGCATTCTGTTACTGGATGAACCGACCCATGGCCATGATACGGCCGGCGACGACCAAGTCTTCGCCTTGCTCGACGCATTTCGAGCCGAAGGGGTGGCCATCATTTGGGTCTCGCATGGCCGGGATCAGACGGCGCACATTTCTTACCGCATCTTGAAGCTCAGTGCCGGTGCTCTCACGGAATAGATGGAATTAAATTATCATATCGAGGGTATCAGCAGCCCGAAACGCGTTGAGCCCGCCCTTGGGTGGATGTTTAGTTATGACGATTTGGTCCTCCTCACAGCCTTGGGCTTAGCCCTAGTGGTCGGACCTTATCGCGAAGTGTAACGTAATCGGCGGCATCGTCCGCTTTACGTTGCCGTATGGGCCGCTCTGTTGGTGAGGTTGAGGTATCTGGTGGTCTCCGCATTGTCGGGCGCGCTGGTTGGATATGAACAGAGGCGTGATTCATTTTCCGATAGTGACTGCATAGGTCTGGCAAGCAAGCAGGTTTAATGTTCCGGGGGCGCTCGCGATGCTTCAAGCTTAGCGAAGATCGCTTGAGACGTCAAAATTCGAGGCCGGCGAGCTATTCTTCAGCCTGCCGCCAAGGGCTTGTCTTTCGCGCGGTTCTTTGGGCCTCCAATTGGAAGCCAGCCGGATTACCCCCCCCTCGCACGAAAGACCGTGACAGCCGAATTCCGGGGGGCATGAAGGACCGTTTACCCAGGGAAAAGCCCAGGCAGGATTTTGAGAAGGCGGTCGGGAATACACGCAGGAGTCGAAGGTCATCGAGGTAGGAGGGATACGGTGGTAGTGAATGAGGGACCCATCGCCGTCATGGGGCCGTTGAGTATCATGGGGACCGGTACGTTTGCCGAAGTATTGTTGGCTTTAGTCCTACTCTTGGGAGGCCCATTCTTATTGCGATGGCTCTGGAATATGACGCTGCCCGCCTGGTGGTCGGCTCCCGTTTTGGACTATTGGATGACCTTTCGTTTGATCGTGATGGTCGCGCTTTTGGGACTGGTGTTCCGATTGTTATAGACCATCTTGGCATCTTCGGTTGCGCCGATTGGTGGGGCCACAATGGCACCGAGACCAAACGCTGAGGCCGGTTTTCCAAGCCGCTTGAACGCCGAGCGCTCAGCAAAAGCGCTATACTCGAAGCCAGGAAACCTATCCCGTGAGATTTAACAAAAGGGCGTGAGCACATGGCAACCAAGGGAGCTTATCGATCGGTCTGTCCGTTTGACTGTCCGGATACGTGTAGTCTCAGCGTCTTTAAAGAAGGGGGCCGCATCATTCGGGTGACCGGTAATTCAGATCATCCAGTGACTAAAGGCGCGATTTGCCAGAAGGTTCGCCACTTAGAAGCGCGTACCTATCACCCCGACCGCTTGATGCGGCCCATGCGCAGACGGGGACCCAAAGGTCGTTTAGATTTTGAACCAATCAGCTGGGAGGCGGCCTATGCGGAAATTGCCGATAAGGTTTCGGCCATCCTAGCAACCCATGGGGGCGAAGCCATCTTGCCTTACAGTTTTTATGGCAACATGGGGGTGCTGAATTCGGCGGGGATGGACCGCCGATTTTTTCACCGCCTCGGGGCCAGCCACCTCGATCGTACGATTTGTAATGCCGCCGGCAGCGAAGGCTTCCGCTATACCATGGGGGTTAACGCGGGCATCGATCCTGAAGCGACGGTCAACGCGAAACTCTGGGTGGTGTGGGGCGCCAATCTTGTATCAACCAACATGCACCAGGTTCTCTACGCCAATCAGGCGCGCGCTGAGGGAGCGACCATCGTGCATATTGATGTGCACGAAAATCGGACCGCGCATTGGGCGGACTGGTTTATTCCCATTCAACCTGGCACGGATGCCGCCTTAGCCCTGGGGATGATGCATGTGATGATTGCCGAAGATTTGGTGGATCACGCATTTATCGATCAGTATACCTACGGCTACGCGGCATTGGTCGAGCATGTTGAGGCGTATCCGCCTGAACGAGTGGCGCACATCACGGGCGTGCCCGCGTCCGACATTGTCCGGTTGGCGCGGCTTTACGGCGCTACCAGTCCGTCGTTTATCAGAATTGGCAATGGGCTTCAGCATCACGATAACGGCGGCATGATCGTGCGTACGCTCGCCTGTTTACCCGCCTTAACCGGGCAGTGGGCCATATCCGGCGGCGGTGCCCTCAAAGGCAACGGGGCGTATGCGGCACTTAATATGGATGCCGTTCAACGTCCCGATTTGCATCCCAACCCCGGCGCACGCACCATTAATATGAATCAATTGGGGGATGCACTTTTGCAGGCGGTGCCGCCGATTAAGGCGCTCTTTGTGTATAACAGTAATCCTGCGCTCGTGGCTCCCGATCAAAACCGTGTCCGCCGGGGATTATTGCGCGATGACCTATTGACCGTGGTACACGATCTTTTCCTGACGGACACCTGCCAATTTGCCGATCTCGTACTTCCGGCCACCAGCCACTTTGAGAATCTAGATTTATATAAATCCTATTGGCACTTATATCTGCAACTGCATGAGCCGGTCATCCCACCCATGGGGGAATGCAAGGCCAATTTTACGCTTTTCAAAGAACTCGCCCACTACATGGGCTTTACCGATCCGTGTTTTCAGGACACCGAAGAAGACATGATTCGCCAGGCTCTAGACACGCCTAGCCCATATCTACAGGGCATCAGCTATGAGGCTTTGCGAGCACACGGGTGGATGAAACTGAACGTTCCAGCCTGTCCGTTGATCAGCGAACCGATGGCTACGCCCTCGGGCAAGATAGAGTTTTACTCAGAGCGCCTCGACCGCCTTGGCCTGTCGCCGCTTCCTGATCATTCTCCCCTGGCCAATACTACGCCATATCCCTTGCACCTGATTTCCGGGCCCAACCATCATTTTTTGAACTCGACCTTTGGCAACGTGGCGCGCATGCAACAGGCCGAACGCGAGCCCGTGGTGCGGATGCATGAGAAGGATGCGCTGGCGCGAAAACTCAGAGATGGTGAGTTGGTGACCCTTTTTAACGATCAGGGCACCTGTACTTTGCGCGTTCGCATCGGATACGAGGTGTTGCCAGGCGTGGTGGTGACGCAAGGCTTATGGTGGGGAAACGGAGATGCGGGGGCTTCCTATCAACCCATCAATGCTTTAACGTCTCAGCGCCTGTCGGATATGGGCGACGGGGCCACATTTTTCTCCACGTGGGTGGAAGTGAAAAAGACCCATGCCGCAGGGCCGTCGGTAGACGATGTCTGAGCGGCTGCAGTCGGCGCAGGCATTGGCCATTATTAAGCCGCTGGGCCCTGGCTAAAAAGAATGAAAGCGGCGGCAAAGTGGTGCCGAAATTTGCGTTGTGGCCCTTGTTCGCGGAGACCGGCAGATGTTATGCCAGCGTGTGTTTGTTTTTGTGGGGGATCGTCTGGCCTTTTTCCCCTCGCCCCGTGGCGAGACGGTTGTCGATTCATCGCAAACCTCTTCCAGAGCATGCTCTCCTAAAATTCTCCATCGGGTGCGCGCCGATCCCTCCATCGACGATTCGGTAGTGACGCCGATCGCGTTGGGATCGATTAGGCGGGTGTCGGACTACACTCCGCCACGGGTCCGCCGGATTGGCCCGAATGCGGCCGAGGGCCATGGCCAAGCTGACCACCAGGGCTAACCCACATCGCGCTGCATTTTCTTGAGGCCCCGAAGGGTATGCAATTCGAATCCAAATGAAACGCCCAGCCAGATATTGACTCGTTTTACCAAAGTACGATCTCGATATTCCTGACTTCCACCGGTAGCTCGTCCAGTCGAGGGGCGTGAAAATCCGGCGAGCGGTGTCTTGCTGAATCCGAAGCGAATGCTTGACGGGGCACTCCTCGGCACCTTTCGAGACGTACGCTGGAGTCAATTGCTCTGCAATGGTCGATTTCACGAGGTGATAGAGACTGATCAAGTCTTCATCAGCTAGGGGTGCTTTGGTTGCGCAACCACCAATCGCCAAACGACGCCGCTGGAGGCCTCTCAAGACGGCGTGCAGATTCGTTTTACTCCTAGGCCGAAGGCCAGGAGGGGGTCAAGTCCCACGGGGGTTTCCTACGGTCACGGGCCTCTTGGCCGCCTTGCGGGGTTTTTCTTTCGTGCCTTGGGCTTCGGACGTGCC
>DAHXNH010000083.1 GCA_027365485.1 Clostridiales bacterium | reverse complement strand
CATACCTGACCCCTAATGAATGAGGCCTTTTCCCTAACGCTCACGACCGAGGCCGTTGTGCCTGCCAGCGCTCGCTGTAAAGCTCGTCAGCCGCTTAGGGTGGTTTGACGGCTCCTCCTACAAGGCGCCGTCGAGGGGCCTACCCTCATCTCAAGCACAACTTCGTGACGCAATACGACTTTCCTGTCTACGCTTCGCAGGACGGGTTACCCCGGACCACGCAAGACTCGGTGCAGGACTGCTGGCTAGGCTCTGTCCTGGCCGCCATTGCAGGCGGCACGTCCTCCTTGAGCTTTTCAAGGCGCAACCCCCTGCAAAACCTGCCTGACGGACCGATGGCGAATCTCTCGAATCCCATAATTTAAGATTTGACGGAGGCGATGTACCAGGTGCAGTCGTTCCTTTGAACCTCCCCGCCCTAAAGGGCGGAGATTCTGGGGGAACCACTGTGGCTGCGTCGCGGGGTGTGACCCCCTGGGAGTGAGCCTCCTGACTCGCCACCGTTTATCCCGCCAGCAATTTCCCGGGGTTCAGCCGGACTACGCCTTAACGCTCCCTGGAGGGGAACGGGACGGCGATACGTGATCCGTGTGATTTCACCACGTCAGATTCTAATGCCACTTTTTTTAGTGGCCACGAGGGTTCGCCTGTTTTATCGTCTGGTCGTGACGACGCGATACATTTTACGTCTCCCACGATTGCGAGAGACAACCGCACGAACGTATCCAGTGGTCAAAGAGCGAACATGCGTATTTTAGCAAAAGATCTGCCTGACGGCAACGCCTTGTATCTCCGCCTTAAACTGCGGAGTTTTACAACGCATCTGGATAACCACACGCTGGTCCCTCATGCCTCTGATCTTTGCTTTCGCTAGATCTTTTTAGTAGATCGGGAGTCTGAACGCCGTTCTCCGGGTCCTCTGCAAGGGTTTTGCGCTACCAGGAAGCGGAAATTAGGGCATGCTGGGGCAAGTCGCACACACTTGGTCGATATGGGTTCATTGTGTAAACAAACGACCTGATCTGAGAAATCGCGCGGCAAACGACGTGCGATTAGCCAACACTCGCCAATTAGTTCAAACCCCTACTCCGGTTTAACCCCCCTCTGCCCGAAGCGAAGGCTTTTGGCCGCCGGCAGCACAAAGAAGTCGACTGCCAAAAAGGGGTATTAGCCACCCTTGGCTCTGGCCAAGACGACTCACAAGCGTGGTGATTTAGCGATAGTTAAAGCGAGAGGGATGGCTTCTCTACGAAACCACTGAGTATAGACGAAAGCACAACATAGAGATGGGTGCAGACTGTACGATCATCTCGGGAGGATAGCCATCTTGCGGGTAGTAGCGCGCGGACGAATAAGAAATTGGCCAGCCGTAAGAATCACCCCCCACCAATGTCAGCAAGAGTTCTGAGCTTTGAGGGATGTGTTTTCTAGGATCAGATTGAAGGCCCTGCCACCATAAACCAGGCGGGTTCTTCTAGAGTCTCATACTTCCTAAAGAACCCGCCAAAATTGCCAGGCACCTCGTAGCTTTCACCCTTCCTTATGATCATGCCACCAAGAGCACCATGGAGTGCGCTCACTTCCGCTGAGCGCCTAACCTGCCTGACGCTGACTCCTGTGATGACGAGGCTTCAAATCTTCAAGATCGCCAACGTACGAACACTGCGGGTAATTTTCACACATTGCGTAAACATCTCCGGTTCTTTGCAGAGTCCGATAAATTAGGTGATATTTACGGCACCGAGGACACATGACTGGGTTATTCATGATCAACAAACACCTCCATAGTTTGTGATAGTTCTCACATTCCCATTCTACCAAAAGAGTGCGTGTTTGTACACCACGTAGTGAAAGATTTCAGCACTTGATGGGACTCCCCCAATCCCTAACCTTGCGTACGCCCCGCTAAACAAGGCTCGCTTGGATCCGGCCCATTTCCTTAACATTTCCAACAGTTGGCCTGCGCGCAGTATCATCTCCGCCACGAGAGAATTTGCCGCCCTCCTTCGGCGACCCCACTAACGTTCGGGGTGCGGTCCAGCATCACGATCGCTAAGCGATTTTACGGGCGAGGAGTTATGTTAAGCAGAGACTAGAGTTGTCGTCTGTTCGAGTGATGGGCGATTCGGCATGGCCGCATGCGCGTCCGGGCGGGCTGCCCGAGTATGATGGTGGCGGTCCTCTAGCTATCCCTTTCACGCGCAGCCGAAATTTGGGGATCATTATCGTGGGCGAAGGCCCCCGAGTGGGAAACCCCAGCGAGTACCAGGTGACGCGCACCCGGAAGGACGCGGTGGTTGACTAGATATGATTCACAGCGACGGAAATTCGGTTATTATCATCGAGCGTCCGTAAGGCAAACCTGTCTGACGGAGAGGTGACTCCGCTGGCTCTGCCCTAAAACTCGATAAGCAATGTTCAGGGCGAATCTGAAGACGGACCTTAAGATCTCGGTACCAAGCCGTTAGACATGAGGCGGGAGCAGTGCCAGATCTGGAGATTTTTCAGCGCTTGAACCTTGCTCGATGGATTCCAAGGAACGTCCTTTGGTTTCGGGAACCAGGTAATATATAAAGGCCCAGGTGCCTATTCCAATGGCTCCAAATAGCCAAAACGTGTTGCCACGACCCATCCATCGAATCAACGACAAAAACGAGAGGGTGACCAGAAGATTTGAAGCCCAGTTCATAATGGTGGCGAGGCTCATAGCCCGTCCTCTCACAACCAGCGGGTAAATCTCAGAAATCAGCAACCAGAATACTGGCCCTAGTCCAATGGCAAAGGACGCAACGTACACGACCAAGCTGATTAGAGTAATCCATGCCAGTATTCCGCTGATGCCGGACAAGTGAAATATTATACCCAGGGCTCCTAAACTTACCACCATTCCCGCCGTTCCATAGAGCAGCAACGGTCGGCGGCCGACTCGGTCGACGAGGCGTATAGCCACGAGGGTCATCAGAACATTAGCCATGCCTACGCCAAATGTTGCGAGAATGGCCACTGAAGCAGAGTGCATGCCGGCCATTTCGAAGATGGTTGGAGCATAGTAAACAATGGTATTGATGCCGGTGATTTGTTGAAAAATGGCCAGACCAACTCCAATGATGATTACGGGGCGGAGCGCAGGCGTCCATAACTTCACCCCGTTAGAAGATTTGGGGATGATGTCGTGTTTAATCTCAACTAGTTCCCGCGAAACGTCCTGGTGCAGACGCTTCATGGCGGTTACGGCCTCGTTTTGCAAACCATGGCCCATCAGCCACCGCGGCGATCTTGGCATCAATAGCATGCCGACTAGCAACATTGCTGCAGGAATGACGGCCAGGCCAAACATAGCCCGCCAATCCTGTGTGCCAGCAAACAAGAAATCGACTAAATATGCAACCACAATGCCCGAGGTGATGGCCAACTGATTGAGAGAAACAAGGGCTCCGCGGATACGGGCGGGAGCAATCTCAGAAATATATAACGGGGCCGTGAAGGATGCACTGCCGATGGCTATACCAACGCCAATCCGTCCGGCGATTAAAAGGGCCATATTGGGCGTGAATGCAGTGACAAGGGCGGCACCGCCGAAGACAATGGCAGCGACAATCAGCATCTTTCGCCGTCCAAAGCGGTCCGCCATAAAGCCCCCAGCCATTGCTCCTAAGATAGCGCCGACCAGCACCGAAGCAACCACAAATTCCTCACTGGTTGCGGACAGATGAAAATCTGTTTTGAGAAACAAGATGGCGCCCGAAATCACGCCGGTATCGTAGCCGAATAAGAGTCCAGCCACGGCTGCGACAATGGCCACAGGAATAGATCCGCGAATGCTCTGTGCTTCCTTAGACAAAGGTACAGCGTTCTTTTTTTGCGTGGATTTACTCAAGCATCTAGCCTCCTAGGACGGTTTTGTTCATGAATAGAGTCTGTATACGCACATCCCTAATTTCTCTCACCCTGATAGAGGCGCAAAAATCTTGTTCCGGCGGATAATAAATCCCCCCCGAGGTCACCCAGTAAGCCTGATTTCAGTATTTGTGGCAATACGCGTGCAAATGCCCAATGAGCTCATATGCAACAATTATAACGCGGATCGTAGGATGACTGGGCGGTTTTGGTAATACGGAGATTCGAGGGCAGCCAAGTCATCCATGCATGAATAGGCATTTCCGATGATGTCCGGAGCCGCTTAAGAAGCGCCGGTTAGGAGGGTAGAGCCACTGTTAGGCCGACATCCCAAAGGGGATTTCAAGACAGCTCTGACGCATGATATTGCTACCCCTTGCCTAGCAAGGGGTTCGAGGCCTCGGTCAAAAAATTAACCGTCGGGGGGGCTGATATTCCCTTTTCCTCTGTGCCATCATGGTGAGTGCATCCGATCTCACATCCTCGGACTCTGGCGTCTCGCGCCAAGCTCCCAGGAGGCGGCTTTGATGGCGAATCCCGAAAAATTGGCACCGAATACGTTCCCCAATCGAAAAAGTGAGTTCACGTCGTCGGACGAGGAACAACAAGCGCGCCAAGTCGACACCGAAACCTGGTTCAAAATGGTGATAGCATGGCTCCCCCGATGGATCGAGCAGTTTAACGAAATCCCGGATCCACGCCACCCCAAGCACATCACCCATCAGTTGTGCGTGCTGATCGTGTACGGCATTCTCCTGTTCTTATTTCAATGCGCCTCGCGCCGAGCAGCCAATCGTGAGTTGACGCAGCCCGGAGTATGGGAAAACTTGCAGGCGGCCTTTCCAGAACTGGCGACGATCCCCCATAGGGATACGGTGGCTCGACTGGTCGAGGAGATCCCGCCCGAGAATTTCGAAACCGTGATCGTGAAGACGATCCGCCGATTGCTAAAAAACGGGCAATTACGGCACTGGATGGTGCTCAACCACTACTTGGTGGCCGTGGACGGCGCCGTCAAATGGGGCGCCCCGTATCCATGGGCAGCAGAAGCGCTGAAAAAGGAAACCGAAGCCGGCACGTGGTATCAGGCGTATGTCGTAGCAGTCGTCTTGGTCTGTCCCCAGGGGGTCACGTTGCCGCTTTTGGCCGAATTTTGTACGAATCCGGTTGACGCCGCCCCGGCGACCCAACAGGATTCAGAACTCAAAGCGTTTTATCGGGTGGCCAAACGCCTCTATGAGGCGTTTCCGCGTTGGCCTCTCGTCCTGCTCGCCGA
>DAHXNH010000081.1 GCA_027365485.1 Clostridiales bacterium | reverse complement strand
GAACCGATCACTCCCCGTCGCCACCACACTGTGAAAGGAGCGACGGGGCATCCTAACGAGGGCCGGGTAACCCCCGGGCTGAGGGTATCACCGAAGGGACACTGGAACGGTCATCCGTTCTCTCCTCCCTTCGGGCTCCTGAGCGGTGAGCGAGGGAAACGCCTCCTCGCTCGATGGGGCGAGAGCCACCCCCAAGCAGACGAATCCTGTGAGGTCTGCGGGTCCCATCCGGGGCCGAGGAAAGCCGAAAGAGATTATCATAGGTTTTTCTAACCAGGCAAGTCTGTAGCAGGTTTAACCTGTCGGCGATTTTTTATAATTTTCGGGGGGCACCATTGACTCTTTCATCGGCAGGGGGAACAACTGGAATTTTACCCTGAGCCGATTATCGAGCTGGGTTTTACGGCGTTTCGAGGCGTGGTCTAAACGGGGTCAATCATGGTTGCGTGATAAACGGCGCAGAAGTGGCGTAGTATTCCGGATAAGCACCACGGGCGCTCGCGGAATAGATCGTCGGCCTTTATAAATTCTCCAGGCGTTCTACGAGGTGGAGATTCGTCAGGTAGGCCAAGCCACGACTTATGTAGTACGTTGGTAGCGCGGATGATCAAGAAGCCGCGTGATGCGATGCCGGAATGTTTCCTCGGCAATTTTGACGTACACCCCCTAAAGACCTGGTGCAATCCAACGTTGTCAGGTTAGGGATATAGGGAATGGGTATTCTGATCGATCTTGACCAGTGATTCACACGGATCAGCGTGCGCCAGTCTCAATCATGGCGTTGCAAGGCCAATCGCCCAAGCGCCACAATACATGGATGCGTGTTTCGGAGGCATTGGCACGCCAGCCCCGATCCCCTTCCCCTTCCCGGTGTTCCACCACCCATCCACTTCACTGTTTGAAACGGCCCATCTTGGGTTTCGGAATCGGTCCAGTCTAAGGTCAGCAGGATTTCCCGAGCATTTTCAATGAGCGTTTCGATCGGGTCGCGACACGCGCCCTCCATATCCTCGCCGGCGTTTAAGGGCGCTTTTGTGTCAGTTATATCATCTGACGGTATAAATGCAATCATTTGATGTTATAATTAGGTGGGGTGGTCAAGGTGAATCGTTACTTTCCTGTCGGTGGCCCGGTGTCGGAAGATGACATCATTGATCGCGAATTATTTCTGGAAGGACTCACGCGGCGATTAAGTGATGGCCAGAACATTTTACTCGCAGGACCGAGGCGCATCGGAAAAACATCATTGGCCTTCGAGGTGTTGCGACGCTTGCGTCGCGAGGGGCATGATGTGGCGCTGGTGGATCTGTTCGGCATTACCTCGGTGCGGGAATTGGCGGAAAAAATGGCCGACACCCTCTTAGAAAATCGGACCGGAGTTGAGCGCACGGTGGAAAAACTCCGGGAGATAGTTCGCAGCGCTGCACAAACCGAGGTGCGCCTTTCGGTCCAGGGCATCGAGTTGGGCATGTCGTTTGCTCGACGCCAAGGTTCCGACCTGGAATTGCTCGAAGAATCGTTAGGGATTACGGATAAACTGCTCCACGCTTCCAACAGCCGAGTCATTCTTGTCTTCGATGAATTTCAAGAACTGTCGCGGATTGACGTCAATCTTTACAAGATTCTCCGGAGCCATCTTCAGCAAAAACCGCATATCAGTTGTCTTTTTCTTGGGTCGAAGCCGACCTTGTTAGCTCAATTGTTTTCTCAGGGAAATGAGGCGTTTTTTCGCTATGCAGTGTCTCTTCCTGTCCCGGAAATCCCTCCCGATGCGTGGTCCGACTACTTGGTCCGAAAATTCTCGGAGCGGGGAATCTCCATAACCCCGGCGGAGGTAGGAGCCCTTTTGAAACTCACCGGGGCGCACCCACAAGATACCATGTTAGTAGCCGCCGAAATGTATTACGTACTCATGGAGATGGAGAGTCAGGTGGTAAGTCTGACGATGCTGGAAATTGCGTACCAGCGGGCTCTTGAGAGTCTCGTGCGGGCATTTGAGGAGCTGTGGGGGAGCCTCAGTGAACATCAAGGAGCTCAACAGCTTATTAAAAAGGTAGCGCACGGGGAGCGCCCCTATGGTCAAAACGCCTCGCCGGCGCGCGTTGGTCGGATCTTAACCTATGTCATGAGCCAAGGTATTTTAGTTAAGGTGGGCCGCGGACAATATGAATTTTTTGAGCCCATGTTCCGCGATTACGTCATGCAGCTGTAATGGGGGAGCGCGGATATAGGCAACGGGCCTGGATACGACCATCTTTGGGGGCGCGTTAGTCAAACCCGATGGCGGCAATATGCCTGCTACGGCCCGCGCCGTTTGTTTGTTCGGCCATTTTGCAAGGCGTGCTGGCCGAATTTCTCCACTTCGCCACCGTGTTCCGCTTAGACCATAGCCGAAACTGTCGCCTCTACCACTACGAGGAGGTTTGTACATTTCTGGAGGCGCTCGTCCCACTTTGGATCATGCGGTATCTGTGGGACTTCGGGCCGTTCTGCCCACCGATCCAGGTGGGCCGTTTGTTCGTGAACTATGCCTTGCAAAACATGGCCGACCACCGGCTGACGGATTTTGGACAAGACGGTGGTAGAGATTGATTCCAAGGATGCCCATGTGACGCTGGTGGCGCAAGAACAAGCCGTCGCCACCCAGCCGTGAACGGTATCCTGCGAGCACAATGGAGTGTGATGCCGGAACATGATTCGGCCGGCGAGGCATCGGGGTATGACGTCGATCCGGGTCAAGACGTGTTTGCGGAGGTGTAGCCCGGTCCCGAACTTGGCCAACGCACGGCCGCTTTCGTTCACGGTCTCTCGCCAGCTGTTGGATGGCTCGTGTAGGGTATCCGGCACCACGGCATTCCCACGAAGCCGTGGAATGAGTGCCTGGGGAGCGACAGCGCAGACACGACAAAACCGCGAGGGTGTTGAGGGGCAAGAACGAGAGCGTATCGGAGTAACGTCTTAGACACTAGAGTGTGGGCCTTCTAATCCCGGTCGTCGCAGGTTCGAATCCTGCCGGGGACACCATGTCGCGTGAGCCCATATCCGCAGAAAGACCCTCGGTGGCAGAAGGCATGATTATTTCGGAGAAAGGCGATGGTACAGGTCCTGTGGAATCCATCGATGGCCGAATCCCATAATTCGGAGCGTGGTCCCGGTGTCTTGATACACAATCCGCATATCCGCTTTATGGCGTTGGGTCCTTTGACTTTGAAAGGGGTACGACCACCATCCTGCCCTGTTATTGACCAGGGGCTGCCCACTGCGCCGCTGACGGACCATAAGATGGATCGCGTTGATCACATGGGTGAGGGCGGTCAAAAATCGTTGAGGGTCGTCAAATACATAGGCTAGGAGAACAACGTCATCCACCAATCGGTCGGCGTCCATGACAATTCCCTCAATGGCGGACAACTGATCAATCCCTAGCTGCAGCAGCGCATCATTGATTGCCATCCAGCAACCCTCGGATCAATTTATGGCGGTCGCGGAGGCTTTCCTGGGATTTTTGCTTGAGATCGTCGCCCGTGGTCCAATTCATTTGCGCTTCGGGACGTTGGGCGAAGGACCGACAGTGCCGAATTGGCGGAGTCACAATGGGGGCATGGGGAGTTGTTGGAGGACCGTTCAAGGTCATCCCAACGGCGATTGAGATATCTATCCGTCACCGCGGCGTCACCACGAAGGGATGGAATGGGTGTTTTGGGAGCGACAGGCTAGACACACGAAACGCTGAATTCGTTGACGGATAAGGACTGCAGGGCATCTGAGCGACACCCAAGACCCCCGAGTGCGGTTCACCGGTTCGAATCCTGCCAGGGACACCACGAAAGCCTTACGCCGCAAGTGGTTGCTGGCTT
>DAHXNH010000074.1 GCA_027365485.1 Clostridiales bacterium | reverse complement strand
CGTACCGCTCGAAAACGACACTGAGGGGACAGTACTCCGACAGTTTTCCGACATTTACGGATCGGGCCTAAGCCTACGCCAGGCGCCACAAACAGTACCCGGATCGACGGCGATTGACCAAGATTTTGGGATGATGGGGGTGGATTTCGATCGCTTGCCGAATCCGATGAATATGCCGTGTCAAATCATCCGGCATGCGCGGTTCATCGGGCCATCCGACCGCCAGCAGTTGATCCGTCGGAATTACCACGTTCGGATGGCGAGCGAGGTAAGCTAAAATTGCAAAGGTCCGGGCGGGCAAAGGAATGAATCGTGTACCACGCCAGACCCCTAATTTTGCAAAATCCACGCCGATTTGGGATGTGACCAGCATACAGGACTCCTGGCAAAAATCGCTCACAGTGGCTCGCACTCTCAGGTCCCTCCTTAGGGCGATATAGTGACCCTTGCAGAGCACATGCAGGATGGTAATCTTCCCGTGCCGTTTTGCCTAAAACCCCTCCCCTCGCTATGGGACACCTGTTCAATTCCCTGGTGGGATCTGGCTACGACCCGGATTTCGTTCTCGATTCGAACGGTTCCGCAAAGGTACTAAATATAACGCGGCTAACCTGGCAGAGGTTTCCAATATTTAAAAAAACGTGAAGTCCCGGATCGGATGAGGAGAAATCTATTAACGGGGGCGTATGTGCCTTAAGAGGCGCGAGAGTTGACCCGACGGACTCGCGATAGGCCGATAGGGAAGGTCCTTCGCAAGGACCTGAAGCATTCCGGCAGAGACTTGCCGACTTCGCTGAGATTATGGTTCGCTTACCTTAACGAAGGCCCAAGGCAAAAACCTTGGACCTCCGGGATTAACGTCCACCAGGGTGGCTCCTGAAAAATCGGACCATTCAGAAACACTGCTGACCTTATGAGGATCAGGGCGGTCTTTCCGGTTGAAGGCCACAATGGCTAAGTCTAACATTGCAAACATCACCGCAAAAGTTAAGACCACAACCTCACTCCCTTGCCAGGGAGTGACACGCCCTATGCGTCGGTCGAATCCAGCCTTGGCAGTGGATCGCCTAGCACTTCGTCGATTATCTGCTTCATCTTCTTGTCGTTGAGTTGGCCGCGGAAATATACGGTGTAGCCGTCAGCGGCGAGTGTTTTGAAAAAGATCTTAGCGCAGGCTATATTGATAAGTTCTTCACCGCGCAAGGTATCCTTGTTTTCGACATCCTTTGTTTCCACGCTAATATTTAATTCTTTATCACCGTTTGTCCGCTTTACTACGTACATGCAGTCTGGACTGTTCATGCCGCCCGTTATGGTGGGGATCATCATGCTACTGCGAGGGATTCTTCGGTATACGACCACTTCTTCAATGTCTGCCGTGATGTTCTCCTGTTCCAGCGGCGAATCGAAGGCATATGCATCATACAAGTTCTTTTGTCATCAGTCTGACCGCCGAGCTTTTAAGAGATCTCTCCCAGCCCCAGCCACCGTCGCCGAGCGCATCCTGGCCACATTTGAGAACCGGCTCTCTCAACATTCGAGGTGGGTGTAGACGCATGGGTCTTGAGCCCTGCGCGAAGTCCGAATCCCCGCCCTTGGGGTGGCACGGGCAGCCTTCTCGGCCGACCGTGTCGTAAGCCCGTTCAATGATAGGGAAGTTAGCTGAAGTGATGACCGATTGCATTACCGCCAACAGCGACAGGATCTCTGTGCATCATCCGATGTCTAGACCACAGTGCGACACCCATTCAAGGCCAGTAGGAGAAAGAGCTTAGAGGTTAGAGGAACCGTCAAGACCGTTCACGGAATGCCCCACGGGCTGACAGCCAGGACGATCCGAGGCAGGGATACTCAGAGACGGGTTGAACGGTACGCTAATGAATTGGTCGATGGTGACTAGGGCTTCATGCACATTTGCACCCGAATTCAAGTGATTCGCCAGGTCAAGAAGCGCTTCCGGTATGGCCCCAGTCACATGGTCAAAGTGGCCAAGGCTAAGGATTAGTCACCTTCACAAACGAGGAAAAGGGAATCGAGGTCAGCTGGTTCGCTTCCTGGATCTGCTGGATTTCCCAATCACTGCTCGGATCGTCTGTTGGGGCCGTTAACCACAGGATGAGCGAGCGATGGCTCGGAAAGGTCAGCACCTCATAGGTCGCAAAATTGTACCCATTCGCCTGACCCACCCAGTGAAGAAGGGACTGCCAATCCGCCTGGGTAAACTGTCGCCGCATAGGTGGCGTCATCAGGGCCTTGGCGGCATAAGAGACATTGGCGCTCACGTCCTGACCGAACATGAGGGCCAGGTTGGGCGGCGTAGTCGGCTGAACAATACTGGGGGTCCTTCCAAGCAAGTAATAGCCGACCAACCCGACTACGAGACCGACGAGACCCGCGATAATGGTTTTTAGATTCATGATGCTCCCTCCAACCCGTGATTCATTCATACAAGCGCTGGTTGCATGGCCTTGGATTCAAACGACATTCCTGTGATATGGCGGAAGTATAGCACACCATAGGAAGTACTTTTCGCAATATGATGATCAAACCGGCGAGCTGGGGCAAAAGTTGGAGGCGGTGGTGGATTGGGGCGGGGAGGTTGTAGCTGCTACACTAATTCCTCGTAAAGAATCACAATGCATCGGATAAGGGTAATAGGTGATGAGGTGATGGACGAACAATTCGTGAGTATCCGCAAGGCGGCCAAGATGATTGGCATGAGCCTGGAGGGTGTGCGCCATTGGAAATCGACGAGTCTGCTAACGTTGTGAGCCGCCAATGCCGCTTCATACTCCGCGTAGATCGCAGGCTCGGGGTCATCGACCTGGGGCTGAAACCCAAAGCGTCGGGTACCCGCCAAGACCATCGACCGGATGCGATGTGGGTGCCGGACAGCGGCATGAATCGCCACCGACCGGCCAAGGAGGATCCCACCAGAGTCGTTGTAGCCACTCCCAAAGGATCTAAAAGTGCGAGGAGGGTATCTGCTGGGTCGTACTTCTCAGGGACGTTATCGCTCGATCCATATCTGAGCAAGTCATACGTGATGCAGCAATGCTCGCGGGACAATGCCTCAACTGGTACGCCCCACTGTTGGTGACCGGCAAGCACCGAGTGGAGGAAAACCAGTGCCGATCCATGACCGGTTATCGAGTACCGAATTGCGCCGTGTGGAGTAATTAGCTCATTCATGACAGTGGGCCCCTTCTGAGTAGCCTTTCCATATTATATTATTCTATACTTTCAAAGCCTGTGGGACGCAGGACGCTTAATGCAGACTCGCCCCCAATAATTCCTGATTCATCACACGAACTATGGTCAGGATCACGTCTGGCCAGTCCTCATCTCGGAGACAGGCGCTCGGCCAGCAACCGTGGCCGGTGTCGGCGCGATGCTCGCTGCAAGCCAAACTGTACGAGCCGCCAAGACGGCCTAAACCCATCGGCACTCTCCTGCCACGGGGCACGCTATTTGTAGATGTCGCCTCGTGAGCCGATGGCGTCCACGAAGATAACTTCCTGCTGGTGGTCGATGTGGAAGAGGAGGCGAAACCCACCAACCTGCAAGCGATACGCGCCGGTCAGTCCTGTCAGTGGCCGAATGTCTCCTGCAGGTGGGACTTCCGCAAGCCCTTCGATGGCAATCGCGAGACGCCGACGGGTGGGCACATCTAATTTGTTGAGGTAATTGAGTGCAGACCGTCTAATGCCGACCTCATACGCCATGGTGCTTGGCTTCCGGATCCCAGGATACAAACTCGGGATCCCGCAACTGAGCGGCCTCCTCCGGGCTCAATGGTTCGGAATCCGGTTCTTGTGCCTCGATGTCGCGCCAGGCCTTGACTACGGTCTGATGGCGGGCGCGGAGGAATTGGGCCAGGTCGTACACCGTCTTTCGATCAGACGGCGACAGCTGCTCGATGACTTTGTACACTTCGTCCGCCGGAACACTCACGCTGGGGTCCCCCTTTCTCATTAGTGCAGTATAGATTAGTGTGGAGTCTCACTTTATTTGGCCGCGAAAGTCTCATTTTAGGTGGCCGTTTCGAAGCCGCTCTCCCTATCGCACTGGCCGAATGGAGGGTCATGTCCTTTCTGAGCGTTCATTCGGCCAGTCCCAGCCTGAAAGGCTGTTTCCTCGTCGAAAGGTTGCGTTCATCGTGCATTCACTGAGCGTCGTGGCGCCCGGTTGGTACGCCCAAGATGATGGGTTGGGTAAGGGAATGCCAAACCTTTCCTGAGGGATTAGGATTTCACGCGTCATGACGTGGTCATGGAATGTGAGAAAATGCACCAGATTTTTGGCCAAACAACGTGAGAATCGACAAGATTAGGACGTGATCTCCGCAATCAAACCCGTCCTCGTTATCCCAAGCGAAGAACCCCTGGCGCGCTTACGCCCCCGAACATTCGTTACGGCGTGGTTTCTCCCGTCGGCTCAATCGTGAAACGGGTTCTGAATGGTGACAGACCCGAACTTCTGTCCATGATTCAGATCCTCGGTCCACAAAACCGATGCTCCGGCCACCTGTGCGGCTATCACAATTAAGGCGTCCCACCACGACAATTGCCAGCGTGGCATCATCGCCAAGGCTTCGATGACGTCGCCCACTTGCGGGGAGATAATCCGCCATCCGGCGGAGTCGAAATCCTCAATGACCCGTGCGGCTTCGTCCAGCGTCAACGGAACGGGCACGCGCCGCGTCACGACATTGACCCATTCTTGCAGCACCTGAATACTGACCGCGCCCGTGCCATCTTCGGTCAGGCGAGTCAGGAGGTCCCGCGCGACTGGGTGACGGCGCTCATCGCGACGATTGTGTGCGTATACGAGGACATTGGTATCGACAAACTCAACGGTCATAAAGGTCATCGCGTTTCCCATAGGGCCGTTCGCCTCGCAGTCCGAAGTCGTAGCCCTTGGACAAGCGTGCGATTAAACGAGCCGCCGCCGCCGAACGCTCCGGCGTCCAACGCTTTAGGGTCTCCTGAATAAAAGGCAACGCTTCATCAGGCATGCCATCGATGATCTGCTTCAACTCTTCGCGAGTCGCCACCGGCCATCCCTCCTTGCCCATATTATAGCGGATGGATCGGTCATCACGACCCAAGAAACAATTATGCTAAATCGCTAACCGGACCGTTAACGCAGGATGATAACATCCTTGAAATGCATACGAATACGTACTGCTTGAATAATACTTCTGTGTCCGCGTGTTCGGCTATGAGTTCTTTTGGGGGCTTTGGGTGGCGACGGCCCGGCCACCAGGGGATCAGTGGGCCTCGACCTCAGGGCCTCCTCAAGTTCGAATAGACGACGCTGCACGGCCAGAAGTTTCTCCGTGAGGATTTTTTTGGTATAGCAACTTGGCCTTTTCCTCCCCCAACCGGCGGATGTCGTCGCGATAACGTGCTATCCGCTCTTCTACCGGCGATTTATCGCGGTCCAAGTTTGGTTCCGAACCTTGATTGGCCGCGTTCCGGGTTTCTGCAGCTCTGAAGAACGTAATTTGGAAGTGCCTGTGGGGACCACGTTCGAGAATGTGCAAAACAAATTCTCGCATACAGGCCTGGATCTCGGCACGGACCTGTGAAATAATCGAAAATGGGATCGTATGGTTGGTCGCCTCGACCTGGGAGGAGTGGACAAAACTCGGATACGGTGACTCTTACGCACTTTCTGTTATTAAGAGTCGACGTCGTAACGAAGTAGCAACTTAATAGTACGGGTTTGCGATTGTTTCCTCATGAAAATTAGGGGAACTCGTCAGAAAGTCAAGAGACGATAGACAGATATGACGTATTTCCCGTATTTTCAACCATAAAGAATGGGAAAACCACTAGATATTCCTGTTCTTTATGGTTGTCTAGTAAATTAGTTATACCAAAAAGTGCGTAAGAGCCAAGTTTGTAATATCCTGCCCCAAGTTGCAAAGCGGAGGAGAAAGGGGTCATGGCATCCAAGGGTTCGAAGTCTGAGGTCATTCCGGCTGCACTACCCATCCTACATGGACCGGGATTTGACTGGGATCTCGCGCAGGTGGATGAGGCTCAGGTTCAAGGGCTCTATACGCAGGGCGTCGAAGCGGTCCTGGCCATCGTGGCGTTGGTGCGAGGATGATAGCACGACAATGTCGTGCTTCGTCAGCGCGTCGACGAATTGGAACACCAACTCCACCAGGATAGCCACAGCAGTTCGAAGCCACCCTCCAGTGACGGCATTCGCAAGCGGAAGGCGAAACCGCGACGGCAGCGGAGTGGGAAGAAACCCGGAGGCCAACGCGGCCATGTGGGCACCACATTACGGTCGGTGGACCATCCCGACGTCGTGATTCAGCATGCGGTCGAACACTGCGAGCACTGCCATCGAGACTTGAGCGAGGTGCCCGCGGTGAAGACGCAACACCGCCAAGTGTGTGATCTGCCACACCGTCCCTTCGAGGTCACCGAACATCGAGCGGACAGCAAAATCTGTCCGGACTGCCACGCCAAGACGCAAGCCGCCTTTCCCCCAGACGTGTCTGCTCCGGTGCAATATGGGCCAGAGCTTGTCGCCCGCATCGTCTATATGCATGGTTAGGACCCGCGGAAAAATAATTTGAACGAATTCTTAGTATCTGCGAGTGTTCAACGGCAGTATGACCGGAAGTTTGTGTCATTTTACGTTAATTAGGAGCGCGTATCAAATAATTCGGCCCTGGATCGCGAAAGAAGCGAGCCTTCGGCGAGCCCCCTGCAAATCCGGAGACCGGATGGTCGCGCTATGGAGGGACGTGCCGCCGAGGGCGGTTTCGCTAGGTGCTCTCCGCCGCTGGCGGAGTGGGTCGAATGATGTAATTCCACTGTCCTTGAAAAGCGTTCCGTTCGATATTGACCTTAGTCAGGGCGGCTTTTGACACTTTCCGGCCGATGTCGTACGTCCGCGCATCCAACACCGCCTTAATCTTGAGGCAGGTCGCATTGGTGGTGTGAGCGATGTACTGAACCACGGTGTTGAAGCTATCGAGGGGTTTGCCCCGCCAGTTGATGCGAATGGGACTGAACACTTTATGCTCAATCGGGTTCCACTGACTCGTGCCGGGAGGATAATGGCT
>DAHXNH010000068.1 GCA_027365485.1 Clostridiales bacterium | reverse complement strand
TCCCAACGCCACCCCCAACAAGAACGCCCACATTGAATCCTGGCACAGTATTTTGGAAGCGGAATGTCTCCGCGATCGGGTCTTCAACACGTTAACCGAAGGGTATGACGAACTGCACCGGTGGATCGACTTTTACAACGAGCGCCGCATGCACGGCAGTCTCCATGACTGGGCCCCGAACCAATTCTATCATTGGTGGCAACAGGGCCTTGCGACCCCCATTAAAGACATCCATTGTTAACGTGTTCCGGAGAAACCCGATCGGCTGAACTTCCAAACTTGACCAGGAGGATGGAAATTTCATCCATAATAACGATATCCCTTGACAATGCGGAATCAACCGAGAGCTGTCTAGCTTTTGGGAGCTGAACCGCAGAGACGAACCCCTGGGGCACAATGTTAGGACGACTCTACGCCGTCTTCCCCTAACTTCACCGGCGATGAATCTGGGATCCGACCGTCATATCGCTTCGCATCCACCCGTTCGGACCGAACGGGGCCTTGGCGTTGTCGCGATTCGGGGCGGCACTACGTCTGCCTTGAGAAGCCGCAGAAGCGTTGCGCGCAGGTATCCGCCCTATCATAATTATCTGTCTCTTGCCGCAAGAATATCGCCAAATCCTGCCAGTATATCCCATAAACTACTAGTATCAGTAGATGCTTAACATTTCTCTGTTTTCAGACGTGTTTTCGTCACGGATTCAGGGAATAATTAACACAATCTTAACGGAGAGATCATCAAAGGATCATAGACCTCGCCTAAGATAAGAAACGTAATCGCGGGAGGCGAGGCTCGCGGTGATCATCTTCGATTCCATCACTCTTAGTCCTATTAGGGGGTATTGCACGGTTATGGATAAGCCACCGCAGTCGTCATCTAGTACTCGTGATCAAATTCTCAAGCCCTTGGAGGATGCCGGTTTGTCTGGTTTTCACTGGCGTACGTGGTTCACCGCTGGCATGGGATTTTTTACCGACGCCTACGATCTCTTTATTATTGGGGTCGTCACCACATTGTTAACGCCGATATGGCATCTCACCACCTTGGATCTCATGCTCTTGAATAGTACCGCCCTGTTTGCTGCCGTATTGGGGGCGCTGATATTTGGCCGTTTGATGGATCGCTTGGGCCGGAAGACGGTTTACGGCATTGAAGCCATGCTCTTAACCGGCGGTGCCATTCTCTCCGCCTTCGCGCCGAATCTATGGCTGCTTCTAGTCTTCCGTTTTATTGTCGGCATCGGGGTTGGCGGCGACTACCCCATGAGCGGGATCATTATGAGTGAGTTCTCCAACCGCAAGCGCCGAGGATTTATGGTCAACGCGGTCTTTGCCATGCAAGGCTTCGGCTTATTAGTCGGACCGGCGGTGGCCGCCGTGCTTCTTGCAGGCGGGATGCCTGATGCGACCGCGTGGCGGCTGATGTTGGGATTGGGAGCGATTCCAGCCGGGGTGGTGATTTGGCTGCGCCGGGGGATCGCCGAGACCCCGCACTTTATGCTCGGCGCTCAAGGCGACGCGGCCGGCGCGGCCAAAGTGGTGGGAGGGTTGACCCACACCTCGATTGCATCCGAGGCCGAGGTCAAGCCTTTGTCCAAATCTGGGCGCATTCTTTTTACCAATCGGCGTTTTTTGCTGACCCTGATCGGCACCGCTTTTTCCTGGATGTTTTTGGACATGGCTTTTTACGGCAACAGCGTATCGTCGTCGTTGGTGATGAAGTCTTTGTCCCCTCATGGGACCTTGCTGAACCACACCGTAACCTCGATGCTCATCTTTTTGGTGGCTGCAGTGCCTGGGTATTGGGTGTCCGCATTGACCATCGATCGGCTCGGGCGCAAATTCATTCAGGTGATGGGATTTTCGGTGATGGCGGTGGCTTACGGGGTGCTTTGGCTGGTGCCCGGAATTGCTCATGAGACCACCGAGTTTCTCCTGGTGTATGCCATCAGCTACTTTTTCATTGAGTTCGGTCCCAATAGCACCACCTTCGTCTTTCCCTCTGAAGTGTTCCCAGTGACGGTCAGAGGGTTGGGGTTTGGCATCTCGGCTTCGGCGGGTAAATTCGGAGCAGCGATTGCCGCCTTTTTGTTTCCCGTGCTCCTGATTCAACTCAAATTGTCGGGCACGATGGGACTGTTAGCCGGCATTTCGTTGTTGGGAGTGCTGTTGACGCTGTTAGCACTCAGAGAGTCCAAGGGGTTGACCTTGAGAGAAGCGTCGCAGGAAGCGCTGCTAGAGGTTTCCACGGATCCGAAGAGTAGCCGTGGGTGAAGGTGATTGAAGCGAGTGACAGCCGCTAAGATTGAGAGCCAAGAGGCTACCCTGCACGCTTCATGCGGCCGTGACAGCCAGAAGAACCCTTGCTGGGGAGCGAAGAGAAGAAAGAGGGGTGGTGCCCATGCGGAACGAAAGAACCAAGCCCAGTCGTGATGCGTCCGGTATCATCCCATTCCCTGCACTCCGCCAGGGCCGAAAAATTTCACGGCAGTGGGACGTGATTGCAGTCGCAATCACCTTGGCTGGCCTGAGTTGGGGATGGTGGCTGGTGGCCGCAGCCCCGGTTTGGTGGTGGCAACTCATCTTAGCCGTAAATTGGGCGGGATTGTGGGGGGCGATTTTTGACGCGTATTGGAATCGTGGCCGTCGATACCGAGAGGCGGCCACGAGAGATGGAAAAATACCCGCTAAGGGTGAGCGTAGGCGATAGCTTTAAGGGCATGTGGATGCGAAGCAGGAGCTTCGGTGCCCTGGTAAAGATTTCGTCGGTTGCCGTTCGATGAACGCATCGTTGGTGGGCAAAGGATCCGAGCCAGTGTAAAGTTTTACCCAACGGGTTTGAACCCGAATTTTTCCTGGATCTTCCAATGAGGAAAAAACATGATGACGGGGCTTATCGCGGCTGAAATAATCCCCAATGACGGATGTTCATATTACCCGCACGAGTCAAACTTTGTGCGGTAAGCATGAGACTGCAAACGGTGAAAAATTCAGGTCGACCCAATATTTTCGTGGGTGTGGGCCATATCTTGCCGCTCTCCGCAGATGACAGGGAAACGGCTTGCCTTGGTCTCAGGGCTAATCACAAAAAAAGAGTGGAACATCTTGAGGAAATAAGGATATAATAATATCATGATGGAGGTGAGTCGTGTATAAGGAATGGAGTGAACGATTTCGAGCCCTGGGTGATGGCACCCGCTTGCACATTTTAGGCCTTCTTTCTGTGCGCGATGCCTGCGTCTGTGAACTGGTGGAGTTGCTGCCGGTCAGTCAGCCGGCCGTGTCCCAGCACTTACGGAAATTGAAACAGGTAGGATTTGTTCGAGAGTATCGGCAAAAGTCGTGGGTATTCTATGCCCTTCGAACTGATCTGCCTCCGGTGATAGCGGCGTTTTTGCGCGACCTTCCCGTAGCGGAAAGCGATGTCTCGTGGCTGAGCACACATCAAGTGGCCATCTCGTGTGCGGCCATGGAGGAAGGTTCTTCGACGGATTCATCCAGCCTGTTGACGAAGAGTTTGACCTAATCGAGATGGACGATGAAGGAGGAAATTTGATGGACTCGAAAACGAAAGAATTGCTAGCGATTGCGGCGTCGGTCACTCAGGGATGCATGGCTTGTCTCGATGCGCATGTGCGCTTCGCGCGCGAGGCAGGCGCCGATAGCCAGGAGATTCAAACCGCGATAAATATCGCACGAGCCGTGCGGCTAGAGGCGGTGACTCGTTTCGATGAGGCTGCCAGCGAGGTGCTACGGGGTGAGCCCATCGCGGTCATCGGAGGGAGTTCAGGATGCGGCCCGGGGTGTAACTGCTGAAATCAGGAGGACGATGATATGACCATTGAGGTTTTTGACCCGGAACTTTGCTGTTCAACCGGGGTGTGTGGGTCGGCCCCCGATCCGGACTTGATTCAGGCGGAAGAGACGTTCAGCCGATTGCGGTCGGAAGGGGCATTGGTTCGGCGGTATCAATTGAGTCGTGAGGCGACCGCGTTTACGGAAAATCCTGCCGTCTATCGAGCCCTCCTGGAAACTGGTACTGAAGCCCTGCCGATGACGGCAGTCGATGGAGTCGTCCGTTTTGTCGGGCAGTATCCGACGTACGAGGATATTCAGGCCGTATGGTCCGAGACTTCGGTAAAGAAGGGTTAAAGATGCACTATCTGTTTTTTTCCGGAAAGGGCGGGGTGGGCAAGACCTCGCTGGCGTCGGCTGCGTCGGTGAGCTTAGCCGATTCCGGCCAACGCGTGTTATTGGTCACCACGGATCCGGCGTCCAATCTGGCGGATGTATTTGAGCAAGCGATTGGACCCGAGCCGTGTGCCATCGCCTTGGTGCCGGGACTCACGGCTCAGGAGATTGATGCAGAGGCAGCCGCTTCGGCATATCGGGAGAGGGCATTAAGCCCTCTTCGCCCGCTTCTGCCGGATTCAGTGCTACGTAGCATAGAAGAGCAGATGAGTGGGCCGTGTACCGTAGAAATTGCCGGATTCGACGAGTTCGTACGCGCGATGTTTGAGACCGACTACGATGTGGTGGTCTTTGATACCGCGCCCACTGGCCATACTTTGCGCCTCTTGGCCTTGCCGTCAGCGTGGTCCACTCATATTGCCGAAAGTTCCGAAGGATCGGGGCAGACCTGTATTGGTCCGGTGGATCAATTGCAAACCTCGAAAGCTCAGTATGATGAAGCGCTGGCTCGGTTGCAAGACGAGGAATTGACTTCCTTTATTTTAGTGACTCAAGCCGAGCGGGCAGCGGTCGAAGAAACCCTGCGAGCGGCCAATGAACTCCAAGAGTTGGGGATTGGATCGCCCAAGATCGTGGTCAACGGCGTCATTCCTGAAGAGGCGGCTTCGCATCCCTTCTTTGCATCCCGTCGAACTTTGCAGCAAGCGGCTTTACGATCTTTGATTCAAGTATTTGATGAGGTGACCGAGATCCCCTTGTTGGATAACGAAATTAAAGGTATCGTCCAATTGCGAGCCTTGGGAAAGTGGGTGGACCGCAATGTCTACGCTGTTCGGTAGTACTGCCAAGACCCCAGAGCCCTCGCGCCGGATCTTTCTCGCAGGCAAAGGCGGGGTGGGCAAGACGACGCTGGCCGTAGCCACTGCCGTCCGAAGTGCCAAGGCTGGGAGCAAAACGTTATTGATGACCACGGATCCCGCTGCGCAAATCGGGCTAGTGCTCGAAACCCCCATCGGTGAAGATCCTGCTTCCGTGCCGGGTGTGCCCAATTTGTACGCGGCCAGGATTGATCCCGAAGAGGAAACGCGTCGCTATCAAGCCGCCGTCTTGGACGATGCCCGACGCCGCTATCAGCCCGATACGGTTGAACGGATGCGCGAAGAATTGAATTCACCGTGTACGGAAGAGGTCGCGGTGTTCCGTCGGTTTCTCTGGGCGCTTTTGACCGAGGACTTCGCGACCGTGGTGTTTGATACCGCGCCCACCGGTCATACCTTAAGGCTCTTGGCATTGCCGTTGAGTTACGGGCAGCAAATTGCGGTGAAGGCACAAGGCTCAGACGAAAGTCGTGCGGTCGATCAGGAGGAGTCGGAGCGGATGCGCCAGGCCATGGCAGTCTTGAGAAACCCAGACGAAACGACTTTTGCCTGGGTGGTTTATCCCGAATCGACTCCCATTGAAGAAGCACAGCGCGGTGCCGAAGACTTGAGGCGGATCGGTATTCCAACGGGATGGGTTCTGGTGAATCAAGTCTTGCCGGAAGCGGTGTGTGTTCATCCCCTCTTTCGTAAACGCTATGAGATGCAACAAGGCTATTTACGCGCTCTCGTCGGCCAATTTTCTGAAGCCGAGGTGCTTGAAGTTCCCTTACAAGCTGAGGAGGTGATTGGACTGGATGCGATTGATCGACTGGTCCAAGAGATGGGCAACGACCGACAGAGCCGAGAAACTCATGTCCATTGACACTCCCCATGCCTGAAAGCAGGGGATTCTTGCGAGAAACTCCGAGGAGCTTTACTCGCAAAGGGCGAGCCAAACGCCCCCTATCCGGTCGCCCGAATGTCTCCGGTTACTTGGAATGATCGTTCGCCGAATCCGGTTAACGTCTGGTCTTGACGGCGCGCTACATTTTACGTCTCCCACGATTGCGGGAGACAACCGCCAACGTATCCAATTTTCAAAGGGCGAACACATAGTCAGCATATCACGAAGTGACCAAGGTATAGAATGGCAGGGAAAAACTTTCGTCTAACGGCGAGCGCCTGATATCCCCATAGCTAAAGCAAGGGGGTTTACGGCGCGTTGGATAAAGTGGTGCCCTGTGCCAAGACAGTGTTAAAACCCTAACGTGCGAGACGGTTCCCTCCCTGATCTATAGATTGCGTCACCATATCTTTGGGATTCGCGGTGGATCCTGGGGTGTCTTCTTGGA
>DAHXNH010000062.1 GCA_027365485.1 Clostridiales bacterium | reverse complement strand
TTTGGAGGCTATAGCCGGCTTGTTTCAGCAGCTTGCTGACGGTCCGTTCGCTCAGCCGATGGCCTAGACCGCGCAACTCGGTGGCGAGATTCTGCAAACTCTTGGATGACCAGAGCAAAGGCCGTTCGGGATCGCCCCGGGTCGACGGTGCGACGAGCACCAGCAAATCGGCCACGAGCGTCGGAGCGTGCTCAACGATCGGCTTGCGGCCGGATCCTGGTCGGCGGATGCGTGGGGACGCTTGGATCTCAGGATCCGGGATATCCTGCATTCCGGCGCGCACGGTGTTCGGAGCCAGTCCGGTCAGTTGGCTGACGGTGGCCACGCCGCCGTAGCCCAGTTCGACCGCCGTGGCTCCGGCCCACAAACGCTTCGCTTTTTCGTTGAGCACGGGCCCCACCTTTGCAAACTGCCAGCTTATGAATTGACGGAATTCTTATCCTACGGCCATCATCCGAGCCTCCCCCAAAGATTTGGATGGAGGTTGATTCTGGTTGAGCACCGAAAACTCCTTTATTGGGCTGATTATTGTGATATTCGCTCTAGATCAAATCCTCGGTGTTCATTGAGAACGGACTCCACAGAAAATCCGAGGGAAGAACCCAACCATGACCTTTGGGAATCATTCAAGTTAATTTTTCGTGAGTCCTAAATCCCACCTTGCCTAAGAAGGTGGTGCATCCGTTCTTTTCGACCGCCCGTCCGACGGTTCGGGTAGATGCATGGGCACCATGCCAATCACGACGTCAGTGCGCTTCTTAAGGGCATTGGCAATTGCGGTGCCCAAGCGGTTATGCAGCAGCATGCTACCAACGCTGTCGGGAACCACCTCGGGCACAAGAACAAAGATGCGTTGGTTCGAATGGCGATCTACGCTGTTGATAAAACGCAGTAGAGGTCTTACAACGGACTGGAACTGAGACTTTAGCACAACCAGACGGACCGGAGGATTCCAAATTTCCCATTGGGCTTCCAAGTTTTTGCGGACTTGGTTGTCGTCCTCGTTCGGGGATTCCAGAATCACAACCACCGCCATCACCTCGTCACTAATCGATAATGCGCGATTAAGTGCGCGGCGGGTCAATTCGGTCAATTCAGGCGACACCGGAACGATGACGATGGGTTTGGGGAGAGGGCTCACTGAACCGGGAAGGTCGCCCACATGAAGTCGGCGACCAGCGCGGTCATAATACCGATGAATCCGTCCAAAAAGAAAAATAATGGCTGGCACCGCCAACACCACTACCCAGGCACCTTCGACAAATTTGGTGATGACGAACAGCATGGTGGCTAGGCCGGTGGCGAAAGTTCCGGCTAAATTGAGCGTGGCGCGGAGTTTCCATCCGGAAGGCTTGGTTTTTCGCCAATGAACGACCATGCCGAATTGGGACAGGGTGAATCCTGTAAAAACGCCGATCGCAAACATCGGAATCAAGGCTTGGGTGTTGCCGTTGACGGCAACCAAGAGGACGGCTGAGGCAATCGCTAAGACCCAGATGCCCCGTTCAAATACCAATCGATCCCCGCGAATAGCAAAAGAGCGGGGGAGATAGCGGTCGCGGGCTAACAAGCTGGCCAACACCGGAAGCCCGCCGAAAGATGTGTTGGCGGCCAAGCCGAGTACGACGGTGATGGCCAGAGAGACGACAAAAAACGCCCAACTCCGGCCTACCGCGCCTACCATGACCTTACTCAGCAAGGTGGTGCTGCCGCCTGGTAGGGTCCCAAAACGCACGGTCAGTAATGCAATCCCGAGCAACATGGCTCCAAGCAGCGTGCCCAAGAGCCACTCGGTGCGTTTTGCTCTCACCTGCCGCGGCTCACGAAAGAGAGGAACCCCGTTGGCTATGGCCTCCACCCCGGTCAGTGCCGTACACCCGGCAGCGAATGCTGTCAATAGGAAAAACCAGCTGACATGAGGCGCAGCCGCTGGAACCGCATGGAGTGCATGGGTGCTGGCAGGGTCGATGAACCCCCAAGCCAAAACGCATAGCAGTCCGACCACGAAAACCATGGTGGGAAATAAAAACGCACGCGCACTTTCCCCCACGCCCCGTAGGTTGAGAAAGGTAACAATGGCCAAGAGGCCAAGACACATGGGTAACGTCCATGGCAGTAACGAGGGAAAGGTCGAAACCAGAGCGCCAATCCCTGCCGCGATCGAAATGGACACCGTCAAGATATAGTCGACGATTAAGGCTGCGGCCGCTAGTTTGCTTGCGCCCACTCCCAAGTTGTCTTTGGAAACAGCATAGGCACCGCCACCTTGGGGGTATGCATCAATGACCTGGCTATAGGACAACACCAAGATGGCTAATAATCCAATGATGGCCAAGGAGATCGGTAGCAAATAATGAATCCCGGCGGCGCCCACGGTAATCAGTACCAATGCGATCGCCTCGGGACCATAAGCCACTGAAGTCAGCGCATCTAACGAGAGTGCCGCTAAACCTTCTGAAGTTCCAATCTCCTCCGATTCCGATTCACTCGCCTTGAGCGGCCTTCCGAATAATAAATGCCACATATCCATACTTATAAGTATACCATGATTGGACCCGCGAAAAAATAATTTGAACGAATTCTTAGTATCGGCGAGTGTTCAACGGCAGTGTGACCGGAAGTATGTGTCATTTTACGTTAATTATGAGTGCGTATCAAATAATTCGGCCCTGGATCGCGAAAGAAGCGAGCCTTCGGCGAGCCCCTGCAAACCCGGAGACTGGATGGTCGCGCTATGGAGGGACGTGCCGCCGAGGGCGGTTTCGCTAGGTGCTCTCCGCCGTCGGCGGTATGGGTCGAATGATGTAATTCCACTGTCCTTGAAAAGCGTTCCGTTCGATATTGACCTTAGCCAGGGCGGCTTTTGACACTTTCCGGCCGATGTCGTACTTCCGTTCATCCAACACGGCCTTAATCTTGAGGCCGGTCGCGTTGGTGGTGTGAGCGATGTACTGGACCACGGTGTTGAAGCTATCGAGGGGTTTGCTCCGCCAGT
>DAHXNH010000059.1 GCA_027365485.1 Clostridiales bacterium | reverse complement strand
GATTCCACCTCGCCCGGCGGAATCTGTTCCAACACGTTGGCCACCGTATCCATGTGCGGCACACTGTTCCATTGTGGGAACGCCGCTTAGAGCGTCGTCCATGATTTCGGTTCGGTCAGCTGACGATTGCCCTCGCGGCGGGACGTACACTGGGTTAAAAACAGCAGGACCCCGAAGACCAGCACGACGACCAGTTTGTGCTTGATGCGCTTGGGATTGCGGGGGTCGGGAATCTGAGCAAGGTCCTGGGCGCAGTCCCAGGAAATGCCTCCATCACGGGCCCAACCCAGACGAGGAGGCCGGTAAACCAGGCATCGAGCGCCTCGGCCTCGGCTGCCATTTGCTCTGCCACGGACGCATACGAACTTTTACGATGGGAGTAGGTATCGGCATGCAATTTTTCTGGGTTGGCCGTCACCGACTCTCCGGAAGCGCAACAAAATCCCCCGTCACGCGCTGATAGATGCGAGTCGATCCGATTCATCATCGCACGGTCTCCGAGGGTTGTCCACTCCCCCAGGTGGAGGCGGCCACTCATACGATCCCATTATTGATTATTTCACAGTGCCTTGCAGCGATCCAGGCCTGTATGCGAGAATTTTTTTGCGCATTCTCGAACGCGGTACCCAGAGGCACTTCCAAATTATGTTCTTCAGAGCTGGTTTGGCGGTGGTCTTTCGCAATCGGGGGAGGCGTAAACTGTATCGCGTCGTCAAGACCAGACGTTAACAGGATTCGGCCAACGATGTTCCCAAGTACCCGAAGACCATACGGCGACCGGATAGGGGGTGTTTGGCTCACCCTTTGTGAGTAAAGCTCTTTGGAGTTTCTCGCAAGAATCCCCCGGCTTTAACCGTGGGGAGTGTCAACCCCCGTTTAGACTAGAATCAGAAAACCCACCAAGGCACACTCGATTGCGAGGTCACCCTCAAATTCCTGCAGTTTGACTGCACCGGGTATCCGGCCAATTGTAGGCGGCAAGGACGCGATAAGCTGGCGGTCTAAAGCCTAAACGAGGTCTCGACGGAAGATGAAGGTGGAGAAAATGCGTGAATGCCATGCTCTTAAAAACGGCGCCGTCTTTTATTCGAACCCTTTCGGGCCGTCAAGAGGCTCTGCCAAGAGCCCATCGTCCCTCAAATTGCTTCCGCCGCTTTTGACAAGACAGGCTATTATGAAATGAACCGAGGCATACACGCCCCAAGCGTTGCCACCCACACTCCGCCGTTAACAGACCACGGCGTGATCAATTCACCGAATGCTGTAATAAGGTAAAGGTCATATGCCTGCCGCAATCTTCTGCATCTTTAACCGCGGGATCGTTCGTGAATCGGAGCGACCAAAGATCAAATAAGTTGCCTAACGGCCGCTGGACGCGAACGCCTACCGTGCGCGCGATCGCCGTGGACTGCCTCCACTCGGACACCCTAAAACAGCCGACTTTGTTGATTTCGGTCCCCTGCAGTCAAAGCTGCGCTAGATGGGCATCTCAGAATTCCCCGATTAGTGACCAGCGACCTTTTCAAGGATGCGTCCGGGATGTAAAAACCAAGGCCCATCGCGTCGAATCGTCAGCGACACGGTTTCCCCGGGAGCCATCACCACCGTGCGTTCGCCATCCAGAGCCAAGCTGCCCCCCTCTTCGGCTTTCCAGAAAATGGTCTTGCCGAGCGCAATCCGTTCCACGTATTGCACGGCAAACACCGCCATCAGTCCTGGCGCCAACACCGCAGGCACCGACCGACCCGACGCGCCTGAAGGCGTCAACCCCACCTCCAAGCCCTGGTCCTCTTCTGGAGTCAGGCGGGTCAACATCCCCCCGACATTCGATAAGCCAGGGCGAGCGGGATCCGCAACCGCCAGCAGAAGTTGCGAGACATCGGACGCGCTCCACACTGCCAGCGCGCCGGTGTATCGCTGCCGAACAAATGCCACATCAATCAATGCTAACGTTTGTGCTTCGCGTTCCGTTTGCACATGAATCACCTTCACTTGGGTCCCAGTGTCCTCCAGCGGCGGTTTCTCTAGCGCCCACATTGCCGCGGCGTATCCAGCCACGGTTTCGTCACCTAGCCAACAAGCCACGTTGTTGGTGCCTCCGGCGAGGGCCAACAGGGGGATCTCGGGCATGGCTTCGGTGGCGTTGCGTTGAGTCCCGTCTCCGCCGATAACGATTATCACCGAAACGCCGTCAGTCTCTAGGGCTTGCGTCCACACTTGAGTTCGACCCGAAACACTCGTCGGATTGGACTGGTCGGGGGCCAACAGTCGGATAACGTCGGGATATTCCGCCTGAAGCGCCCGTCCCATGCCCTCCCAATCGTCGTTGAGGATCACCTCCACCTTCCCGGCTTGGGCTGCCCCAGCGACGACCCGCCGCGCTGCTTGCAGCTTATCGGTCGACGAAGTTAACGAAGCTCTGGCGACTAAGCGCCGAATGTCTCTTCCTGCCATCGGATTGACAATTAAGCCTATACGCTGCATCTGCATCCTATTTCCCATCCCGCTCTTTAACCACTCCGCTTCAAAGTCCCGTTTCGCATCGCCCAGTGTTCGGCCAGTTGAAAAACCGCCAATCCCAGCGGCACCAAAATTAAACCAGACAAAAAGAGTTTGATGGTCAAAGGCAGCAAATGCAAGGGCCCCTCCCCGTTTAAGATCGCTCGACGGGCTGCTTCTAAGGTATAGGTAGCCGGTGACAGGTGAGACATCCAACGAATCCAGCCGGGTAAGACACTAATCGGATAATAGATGCCTGACACCAATAAGATGACCCCCTGAATCACTTGGGTAGCCTGCGCCCCACGTTCGGTAGACAAAAGAGGCAACACCGCGCCAATCAGCCCCAACCCAATAAAGGGCAGGCTCGATCCGGCCAAGATCATAGCTGCCCCGAGCCAGTCCGCTCGAGCTAAATGAATGTGAAAGAACAGTGCGACGGCGACCAAAATGACGATCGTTCGCAATACCCCGTAGAGAACCGCATACATGCACACACCAGCCAAGTAGGTCAAACGGTGAATCGGAGCCATAAAACTATATTCGATCGTGCCTTCCCACCGCTCCCAGGACACGGAGGACGCCACCTCTTGGAACAAAATCGAAAGAAAGTTCCACAAAAGCGCCCCGATGGTCAAGTAAATAATGGTGCGATCGCGGTCGGCCGGCGGCAGGGCAAAGGCAATCAACGCGATGGTTAGCGTATTGATCACATTGTAAAAAAGAAACACAAGTTCCCATCCGAGGTAGCGGCGAACCAAATGGAAGTTTCGCCGAACCACTGACCATAACGCATGGAGTTCCCGACCAGCTGGACTCATTACCCATCTCCCTCGGCTTCGGCTCGAAGTCGTTCCTGGTCGAGTCCGGTGATGTGAAAAAAGGCATCTTCCAAGCCTCCACCGCTGGCATAGGAAGCAATCAAATCGGCAGGAGTCCCGACGGCTATGATCCGACCCTCATGAATGATCGCAATCCTATCGCACAAGCGTTCTGCTTCAGCCATGTCATGGGTGCACAGCACCATCGTGGAGTCATGCTCGCGTCGGACATTCAACACAAATTCTTGCACGTCGCGTCGCGACGTGGGATCGAGTCCGGTGGTCGGTTCGTCCAACAACATCAACGTAGGCGAAGTCAAAAGAGCCCGCGCAATCGCAATTTTTTGCTGTTGACCGCGAGACAAAGTCTCTAAGGGCACTTCGAGCTTGTCACGTTGAAGTCCTAACGAGGCCAGTATTCGTGTTGCCTCGACCTGTGCCTTAGCGTTCGACACCCCGTACAGCCCAGCGGCGTACGCTAAATTCTCTCGTGCAGTAAGTTTCTTGAAAAAACTTGCTTCTACCGACACCCGATTGATCAATCGGCGCACCCGTTGGCGATCTCGTATCACATCGAGGCCGAAAACTTTCAACCATCCCTGGTCCGGAATGAGGAGGGTCGCCATCAACCGAATCAGCGTCGACTTGCCCGACCCGTTGGGCCCTAAAATCCCCAAAATTTCCCGGCGTTGTACCGCGAGGTCGACGCCTTTGAGCGCATACGAGCGAGTCACTTGGCGCTTGGCACCCACCCATTTTTTGGTGGAAAATTCCTTCCACAAGCCCTGACCTTCGACGGCTACCGCCTTTGGACTCACCGACCCCTCGTCCATAAATCCCCCTGTGTCTGTTCTTGAGATGCCGCTCACTCAACCCGATGATCCTATCGTGGCGGATCGGAGTCGATACTGTCAATCCTCTTCATCAATAGCGCCGTCAACTCGTACTATAATAGAAAGCAATGAAGGAGGGAGTGGCATCGGAAGCTCGAGTCTCAACTTGGTCATCCAGGGTCTTTTGGTCGCCTTGGCCGGAGGGCTGGCGGCTCAACTTGTCGCGCGTTGGCTCAACCTCCCCGATATTTTATTTTTCTTGGTCGTTGGCATCTTGTTGGGGCCGCAAGGGATCGACGCATTTCATATCGCGCCGACAAGTGGCATGTCCGACTTCATCTTTACCATCGGTACGCTGGCTATGCTCTACGAAGGCGGACGCAGTCTGGATCTCACCATGTTAGCGAAAATCTGGAGGGGCACCGCCATTTTATCCACCATGGGCGTCCTCATCACGACTGTAGTCATGGCCCTGGCGATTCATGTTTTCCTGGGTGGCCGATGGATTTTGGCCTGGTTAATGGCTGCCGTCTTGTCCTCCACCGATCCCGCCACCATCATCCCTCTTTTTCGGCAGATCCGCCTCAAGCCTCTTCTAGCCAAGCTGGTCGAGGCCGAGTCGGCGTTTAACGATGCGACGTCATCGGCCTTGAGCCTTTTGCTCTTGGGCGTGATCGACAGTGGCCAAGCCCATTTTGGTCTGGCCACCGTTCAGTTTTTCCGCTTGCTGCTGGGAGGCCTCTTGATCGGTGCTTTGTGCAGCTACGCCCTAAACGCCCTATTAACCCAACGTCGGTACCGCCACATTGTTCTCGACTCCTTGGAACATCCCGCCATCATTTCGCTGGTGATTATGTTGGTGAGTTATGCCGTAGCCACTCGCCTGGGCGCGAGTGGCTTTATGGCCGCTTTCACGGCAGGCATTGTCAGTGGCAATCGCCACCGCTATGCTCGCACCCTGTCGGACGAACGCGGCCTCGCCCACGAAAACTATCTCTTCACCAACGCGACGGTCATTCGCATGCTCATTTTCATTTTATTAGGCTCACAAGTCGACTTCGGCCAGGTGTCGCATATTTTGGTTCCAGGGCTCATCCTCATCGCCATATTCATGTTCATCTCTCGTCCCCTCACGGTAATGCTTTGCCTACCTCTAGACCGCAGGGGACACTGGACGCTCAAGGACATGGCCTTTGTCTCCTGGGTCCGCGAAACCGGAGTCATGCCGGCAGCACTGGCCGGGATCTTTGCTGCCGCTAAAGTCCCGGGTGCGAAGACGCTCTCCGCAATGGTTTTTTTGGCCGTTCTGCTGACCATTTTAGTGCAAGGCGCCACGACCAGATGGTGGGTGGAACGGCTGGGACTCAATCCATGAGCGCCATTACTCCCCGGTCCAATCCCCGGCGCCCGCCACCGATTACCGTCAGCGTCGTCCCCCACCCGCTTCGCATTACGATTTCTCGCGGCGGACAAGCTGTCATGCGCTGGACCGCTTCCACCCTCTCGGTAGCCCGGGTAGCGCACGTTCGAGTCCACCACCTGATTGCGTGGGACTTCTTTCGCGACCACAATCTTCAGCGCCTGCCGATGCGCTATGTGGTCAGCGATCGCACCATCGGCGAGGATCGCTTTCTCGAACTGGGATACGCGCCTTTTCGGGTCGACCTCTGCATTCACTTTCATTGGGACGCGTCGCATCACCTGACTTGGCATATGACAGGGTGTCGGCCCGGCTTTCAACGGCTCGGTTGGGGATTTGAATCCAACGGCCAAGAGATTTTGCAGGGATTTGGTCAGCGCTCTCACCCCATTGCCTCCAAGGCTCGGTTCGATACTTGGGTGGAAGAAGGGGCGGTGGGATTGGGCCCGCTCTCGCCTTGGCTTCGATGGACGGGCCGAGTGCCCATTCCCAAAGGCGGTTACACCAGTCCCGCCCCTCTCTCCTGGTGGATCTCGAATCAGGGCTATGTCGCCTGGTTGGAAGCCGATAGCATGGTGCGGTTTCACCGTCGAAGGGCAAGCCTTTACGCCAGCATCTGGCAGCCGTCCACCCGAGGGCACATCATTTCCTACGATCATCCACTACAGGGCCTCACTCAGTCTAGTGCCATCATTGGCCGACCGAATTTGGTCCCTCCGTGGGTGTTTTCGCCTTGGAACGACAGCGTCGGTGGTGAAGATCATGTGCGGACCCTGGCCCAGTTTCTTCGCAGCCAGCGCATTCCCTCCTCGGCCATCTGGGCCGAAGACTGGACCGGATCTCAGCAAAATCACCGCCGGTTCTGGATGCGTCCCTTGAGCCATCAGCTCAATCGCGACCAGTATCCTGGCATCGAAGCCTTATCCGAGGACCTTCATCGCCAAGGCTTTCGCCTGCTTGGATACTTCTGCCCAGAGATCACCCGTCACAGCCCACTTTACGAAGAAGCGCGCAAATATAAGCACTTGGTGCTGGATGATCAAGGCTGCCCCGTCACCATCAACATCTTAGGCGTCGCCCATGGGGAACTGGATCTTAGCCAAGAGAGGACTCGCGCCTGGGTGAAAGAGCGCTTGCTCAAGCCGGCGTTAACCTTGGGGTTTGACGGTTGGATGGCCGACTTTGGCGAATATCTTCCCGTCCACAGTCGTCTGGCTGATGGCTCTTCGGGCTGGGAGAGTCACAATCGGTATCCACGGTGGTGGCAAGCATTGCATCAACAATTCTGGCAACAAGAGCGTCCCGATGGCGACTTTGTCTATTTCACCCGGTCCGCGAGCTTAGGTTCACAGTCGAGGGTGTCCGTCATGTGGGGAGGCGATTCCGATACCGATTGGGATACAGCGGACGGACTGGCCTCGGTCGTTCCTCAACTGCTCTCTGCCAGCCTCTCTGGCTTCCCCTATTGGGGAACCGATATCGCAGGCTACATGAGCTTTGGCCTGACTCAACCGGCCAGCAAAGAACTCTTCTGCCGCTGGCTGCAGTTGGGCGCTCTCTGCCCGGTGATGCGTACGCATCATGGCACCGCCCGCCCTCGCAACTGGCACTTTCAAAAAGACGCTGAAACGCTTGCCTTGTACACCCGCTACGCGCGGTTGCACGCCGCTCTAGGACCGTATTGGTACGCCCTGGCACGAAAAGCGTCCCAAGCGGGATGGCCCATCGCTCGCGCGCTCTTTCTCCACTATCCCGACCAGGATCAGGCTTGGTCCCTTAAAAACCAATTCTTAATTGGCTCGGATCTCTTGGTCGCTCCGGTGGTCGAGCCCCATGCGGTTAAAAAGCGAGTCTGGATTCCACCGGGCGGCTGGCGCCATTGGTGGCAGGGCACCCTCTTTTATGGGCCCGGCTTCACTGAAATCGATGCCCCCTTAGCCGAACTTCCACTCTTCATCCGCCAAGGCGCAGCGCTGCCGCTGTTTGAAGGCGCGCGCGACCAAAGCCGGGCGGACTTTCAACTAGATGGGCTGGTGGATACGTTCACGACGGCTGAGGGGCTCACCGACTGGAACGTCTCCAATCAGACGCTGACCCTTCTTGCCACCGAAGTCAATGAGCCTCACGAACTCTCGTTTGGCGATGGCACGATACTTCGGCTCAGCGCTGATTCAAAAGCGACCCCTGTCTTGGTTCCCCTCCAATCCGCTCCAGCCGCGTTAGCTCACGATCACCTGCCCTCGGTGGCAGGACCGGGATATGCTGCGTTCCTAAGCCCGGGACAATCGGCTGCCTTCCCGCCAAGCCGCCATCCCATTACTCTGAGCGTACTAAGCGGGCCAGCACGGTGGTACGTGGTTCGATCCTTGTAAAGTTCGCTGCCGCCTCTTCCTGCCGGTATCATTGGCGACCCCTCTTCCGAGAGGCATAAATACCCATCGGCGTGGAATCCTAGGCAATGTCGATACAGAACCAAGGGAACCAAGGAGGCTTTAGGTTTGCGCAGAGTGATTGCATTGGTGGGCAGTCTTAGCGTGCTCTTGGCCGGCTCGACGGTGGTGTGGGCCCAAGCCAAAGGGCGAGTACCTTCAGCCACCCGATCCATTCATCAGCAAGACGCGCGAGTGTTAGCCAACACCAGGCATCTTTTAGCGCAATACAACACCGATGTGATGGCTGGAAGGTCTGCGACCCTTCCTTTGTTCACGGTGTTAAAGTCATTGGCGGACATGATTGGAGAGACAAACAGCCCAGTGGAGGCTGCCCGCCACTCGACCTTGAGACGACGTCAAGAGACCGAATACGAGGTGCTGATCCATGTCAACCAAGAAATCGTCCAAATTACCCGAAGTCTTGCCAGCCCATCGTGATCTCCGCGAGCCCTCGATGCCCTCCGCGCCCGATCCCGGAACCATCCTGTCCAATGAACGCACCTTTTTGGCTTGGATGCGCACTGGAATTGCGCTGATGGCATTTGGCTTCGTGGTCGCCAAGTTTGGCCTATACCTCAAAATTGCCGCCCACACCCAATTCGGCCCTAATCGTCTCGGCCTGACCATGGTGGGAGGCGGCATCCTCTTTATCGCCGCCGGTGCTCTCCATTACCATCGCGTGACCGTTCGCCTGCAACACGGCCTTCCCCTCGCACATTCGAAAATACCGACGATTATGGGAGTCATCGTGGTGGTCGCCGGTCTCGTGATTTTCTTCTATCTTTTTCAAGCAGCCTAGCGGACCAATCCCCGACCTAACATTGCAGGATCTTCTCCTCTGAGGTCGAATACTATCCACCATGAGGCTTTAACCGGGGGATGAGGTTCATCCTCCGATCATAGCCCTCACAGGGCCTACGCTTGGGTGGCTGTCGCCACCCATCGCTACATGAGGAGGAAATGCGAAATGGCAGCGGGACGGAGGCGAAAGGCAGCGGATCCCAGCCTCGCCCTCTCAACCGCCCAGTCCGTCGACCACTTGCCCCCAGTGAAGTCTGTGGTCCAAGTCAGTTTCCAAGATACGCACGGCGGTTCGCAACCCAAAGCCGTCTACTTCAGTCGAATCGTCCTTCGAAAAGGCGATGTCGACTATCTCGACGCGATGCGTGATGACCACGGCGAAGTGACTAATGCCTGGGGAGATACCGGATCGGTCGTACGCCTTTGGTGGGGTCAAAATGAACATCTCTGGGAATACCCCATCGAAATTCGCGAAGTGCTCGATCCCGTGGTCGCCTTAGAAGTCCTCTATTTGGGACCAGCTCGGCGCCATAATCGCAGGCGTGAAGCACGGGCCAAGACCCAAGTTCCGGCCCGTTTTCAATTAATTTTGGACCAAGCAGGTGAAGAGCCCGCCGACCTGTCGGCGGCGCCTCCCAACCCGACTCAACCGAGCATCACCCGAGACATTTCTTATTCTGGCGTTCGCTTTTTCTCCCCGCAGCTAATCAGCCCTGGCACGATGCTCCGTTTAGAGGTAAGCCTGGATTCCGAAACCTCTTGGTTGACCCACTCGGCGGAAGTCCTGCGTTCGGCCAAAGCGCTGGTTCCTTTTCAAGCCAGCTCAGGCTACGATGTGGTATCCTTGTGGAATCCTCCCCTGGAAAGTGAGGCGCTCGGTCGTTGGACCCAATTCTTTAACCAGCATCGCTACGATTGAATGACCAAGCGCAGAGGGAATATCGAGGATTTAGGGGGTTCATTGTGTCCACGGTTCAAGACGTCATTTTAGTGCGCCACGGAGAAAGCATGGCCAATCTCAGCGGCCGTTTTGCCTATCAGAGCTGGGATCCTCCGCTGAGTCCCAAAGGTCAAATCCAAGCCCAACACGTGGCTTCCTATCTCCGCCCGCTTCCGATTACGTGGTTGGCCTCGAGTCCCTTGTTGCGGGCACGAGAAACCATGACTCCGTTAGCCCAACTATTGGCCATGGAGCCTTTCCTGTTGCCTGAACTTGTCGAACTCAATATGGGACTATGGGACGGCTTGGTCCTGGACGAACTCAAGGTCAGCGATGCTGCCCGCTTTGCCGCTTGGAGCCAAGATCCTGAAAGTTCGCCGCCACCTCAAGGCGAATCGATTTTAGGCGTCGGCCGGCGCGTGCTGGCCGGACTCGATCGTTTTTTCGAAGGTCGTCCTTCCGGGCTGACGGTGGCCACCACGCACGCCGACTGCTTGAAAGGAGTGATGCTGGTGGTGTTGGATGCCCCCGGAGGGTCGGCGCGGCGTATCTTGAGTCCCAATATTGCCTTGCTGCATCTAAAGCGCACTCCTAAAGGGCGCTGGTTGGTGTCCTTGGGATCCTTGCCCCAGCCGCCAGCCGCTGACGGGTAGCGTCTCAGCTTTCATACCGTCTGACAAAAAAGCGGCACGCCTTAAGATCATTCGCACCGGCCAAGTGCGCTTAGGCGCTCGCATCAGGGCAGCAACAAGACTGGGCGCTGCCTGGTGGGATGGGTCAGGGAAAGAAAGTCGAGCGCATACAGTTCTTTCATGCGAGAGTCTAGCACCACCTCTGAGGCCGTTCCTGACAAGACGACGCGGCCTCTGTCCATCGCCCATATTTCATCGCAATATAGCGCGACCGTGCTCAAGTCGTGATATGCCATGACAACGGTCTTTTTTTGCTCGCGCACCAGACTCTCCACCCGGTTGAGCAAATCGCTGGCATGACCCGGGTCTAAATAGACGGTCGGTTCATCCAGCAGTAAAATAGGCGTCTGTTGGGCTAAGACCATGGCCAGTAACACTCTCCTGGATTCTCCTCCCGAAAGTTCGGTGAAATTGCGATCGGCCAAGTCTAACGTGTCGGTGGCCCATAGGGCTTCCTCGACCGCACGGCGATGGGAGCGCTGAAGGCGCATCAGGTGGTCCCAAAAGCGATAGCGGCCGATCCGGCCCATTTCCACCACGGTATGCACTTTCAAATCAAACAAGGGCCCAATCGCTTGCGGCATCAGGGCAATGAGCGTGGAACGTTCCCGGCTGGAGTAGGAGGAAAGCGACTGCCCACCTACCAGGATTTGACCGTGCTTAGGCTGTTCCAAGCCGGCCAGGAGTCGAAGCAGGGTCGTCTTGCCGGCTCCATTGGGTCCGATCAGAGCGAGCCATACTCCCTCTCGAATCGTTCCCGAAATTTCAGCGAGCGCCATATCCGACCCGGGCCAATGAAAATCCACCTGTTCTAAACGCATGCGTTCGGCCATGTCCTCTGTCCTACTTTCTCGATTGCTCGGTTTTCCTCGATAGCACCGGCGTCGGGCTCACCCAGGACTCACTCCTCAAAAGAAACGCCGGCCCTGTTGGCGCGCCAGAACGTAGAGAAAATACGGTCCCCCCAAAAAAGCGGTGATAAGACCGACGGGTACGATCCCTAACGGTGGCAGGTGCTCCGCTAGGGTATCGGCCAGGACCATGAAGGTCGCTCCCGCCAAAAAACTAAACGGTATCAAACGTTCATGTTCGGGGCCCGAGAGTCTTCGCACCAAATGCGGTATGACCAGCCCTACGAACCCAATCAGCCCACTCAAATAGACCGCGGCTGCCGTGAACAGACTGGCCGATAGGAGGAGCAAAGCCTGGCTGAGGCGAACCGGAACCCCCACCCCATGGGCCACATCTTCGCCCAGCAAGAGCGCATTCATGGTCTTGATTTGGGGGACGAGGATCAGGCCCGACACCGCCATTATGACGGCGGCCACGCGCACCTTGGCCCAAACCATCCCGTGAATGCCACCGAGTTCCCAGGCAAAGATAGTGGACAGCGACGTTTGATTTTGCAACATCAGGTAGGTAGACACTGCGGAAAAGAGCACGCTTAAGGCATAGCCCGCTAACAGTAAGGTTAACATGGGCGACCGCCCTCGGCCGCGGGACAGGCTCCAGGCAAAAAAGACCGCGATCAGCGCCCCGATGAACGCCCCAGGTGCCATTAGGGCCATTTGCGGCGCCACCGTTTCCGCCCCGATGGCCCCTAGCCCCGCCCCGGCCGAGGCGCCAACAATATAGGGGTCCGCTAACGGATTTTGCAACAAGGCTTGCATCACCGCACCGGCCACCGCCAAGCCTCCCCCGACCAAGGCGGCGGCCACGATGCGCGGAAATCGAATCTCCCAAATAATGACCGCGATAATGCCTGAGGCAGGATGCAGCACGGCATGCCACACCTGAGGCATAGTGATCACCGTGGATCCATGAACCAGCCCCAGCGCCATCGAAACCACGAGCGCGACCAACCACAAGAACCAGGCTGATGCCGACTTGGGTCGCTCGCCAGGGAGTCTTGCTGAGTCATTTCGCTTTAATCCGGTCACCGCTATCCCTCTCAGTCTTGGTTACGCGAGAGGGCGACAGGCCATACACGAGCGGCCCGACAACCCGCAGGCACGCCCGAATCTCCTCTTGGTAGGTCTCCTGACTGCCGAATCATCGTCTCGTCTAAAGCCGCCTGAGACCAGGCCTTCCGAGATGACTCGTGGCCTGGTCGACTCCTCGGTTACAGTGGCGGGTGCCGCTCCGGATTTTCACCGGATTCCCTGTTATACACCAATCGGGTTCGGTTGGTTTGAGTGTACCTTAGGCTCGCTCTGGGGTAAAGGGAAGCATGGACATGGCCACGTCACTTTCATCCAGGATGGACAAGGTCGGGCTCATTCAAAATATTCGGCGAACCCGATACTTCAATCCGGCCGAAATCCGTGGATGAGCGTTTTTGCCATAAAGTCGGCTAAGGACGTGAACTTCGTTCAAGACTTGACGCGTGGCCTCAGCAGATCATAGTGGACGAGTGAGAACCAGCGCTTTGACTATCCCCCCCGTTTAAGAAAGAAGGCCCAGAAGCCTCGGCCCGTTCATCGAAGAAAACCATGGTGTCTCGCGCCAAGTATCGCCTCGCCTGGAGGATGGCGCCAGGTGAGTTTAGCCTATGGGGACCGGTCGCGAGGCACGCGGTGGTGTCGTTTTAGAGCAGCGTTCAGCCGGTAGTGAATCACCAAGACCGTCGCAAGTTGCAGTCAAAACGCCAACCGTTGGCACCATTGCAGCAAGATGTCAGCTTCTCCAATCCTAAGCGGTTGGTTGAAACCTAGACGGTCCCTGGCCTCTTCGGCCAGCATTCGCCGATCCTTGCTGTCAAGAGTCTTCCGGGCAGGAATTTACCATTGCGCCGCGAATTGTTAAAATCACGTTAACTTCGTTAACGTTTAGGAGGTTTGCTTGGGTTGGCACCGATCGGGGAAATCCATCGCTCCCGTCCTAGCCAGATCGTTCGAATGGACTCAAAATCATGACGCTCAAAGTGAGGTTAGTCTATGTACATTGCCGAATTACACCAAGGTCCTTTAGAAGTTGCCGAAGTCGGCGGCAAAGCGGCTGCGTTATCTTACTTATTGCACCATGGGGTTCGCGTCCCTCCAGGTTTTGTGTTGTCAACCCGGGCCCATCGGGAGTTTCTGGAGACATTTTCTTTCGATTTAGCTAAGTCAGACAGTGACCGAGAAATGACGGACCGCGTGCTTCCGGACGCGATTTCAGCTCAGGTCAGCCAGGCTTTAGCGCGATTCCCGTTGTCGACGCGATTTGCTGTGCGCTCTTCGGCGATGTTTGAGGATCTGGCCGAAGCCTCCTTCGCTGGCCAATACGATACGGTCTTGGACGTGGGCCACCACCAGGTCCTGTCGGCAATCTTACATTGCTGGTCGTCTCTGGCCAATCAGCACGCGCATGCTTACGCCCGAAAAAAAGGGTTAGCCATTGATCACGGGCATATGGGAGTCATTGTGCAAGCCCTGGTCCCAGCAGACACGGCAGGCGTAAGTTTTAGCCTAAATCCGGTGACCGGTGCTGAACAGGTCGTCATTAATTCGGCCTATGGCCTGGGAGAATCGGTGGTCTCGGGCATCGTAACCCCGGATACTTATCTGATCGATAAGAAGACGGATCAGATTCAACAAATCCTCGGCGAAAAGGAATGTATGGTCCGACCGGCCAGTGAAGGCGGTACAAAAACTCTAGACACTCCGGAGTGGATGCGATCGCGCTTTTCCTTGAGCGCGGACCAGGTCAATGCGGTCTATCGCCTGACCCTCCTCTTAGAGAACCTAGCTGGATTTCCCGTGGACATTGAATGGGCATTCGAAGAGCAGCACCTCTACTGTCTTCAAATGCGTCCCATTGCCCTTAAAGGAGTGATTCGTGCATGAGTATTCAGGAAGAAATTACCCTTTCTGAACACGACTTGGCTGAACGTGGATGGAACCAAGACGGCTTGCACTTCAGCCATCCACTGTCTCCGCTGTATGCTTCGTATATGATCCCTGCCATGACTGAGGGCACTCGGCCGGCAATGGAGGCGTTAAAAGCTCCCATGCGCCAGTTTATCGCTAAAATTCACCAAGGCTATTATTATCAATCCGTGGTCCCGGCTGAAGGCGACCCTGAGACGATTCTCCAAGAACATCGAGCCGTGGTCGAACCCCTTCTAGGCACTCAACAAAAACAATTCCAACAGGTACTGAACCAAGACATTTGGCCGCTCCATGATGAAATTGATGGTCTCAGCACCCATATGGCCACGGCGTCCGACGCCATTCGCGGACTCGAACGACTCCAAGAAATCTACCGCAAATTTTGGGAACTCCATTTTCGCATTGTCCTGCCTCGAAACATTGCCGGTCTGGACTTCGAACAAACCTACCGGGCAGCCTTTCCGGACCGTAATCCCCTCGAAGCCTATGAACTGCTCACCGGGGTGATGAATAAGTCGCTGGAACAGGATCGGGCTTTGTGGAACCTTGCGGAGATGGCAAAACGTTCCCCGGCGGTCCTTCGCGCCTTTGACGGTGACCGGGTGTATTCCGCTCTAGTCCAAGATCCTGCCACCGCGCCGTTTCGCCAAGCCCTAGCAGAATATCTCGAGATCTACGGTTGGCGCACGGTCTATGTCCACGAATTTTTATACGAAACGTGGCGAGAAAATCCCGAGTACTGCCTGACAGTGATCAAAGGATATCTCCATCAAGATTTTGATTTTGACCGTCATTGGCAACAGGTCGTAACCACTCGAGAGCAACGGGTCGAAGCCATGCTCGCCCAGGTGAATGATCCTAGCTTGCGCAACGCTTTAGCCCAATCTCACGAAAAAGCTTTGGAAGTTTGGTCAATTGATGAGGACCATCACTTTTACATTGATGCCATGCTGCCGGCGAGAAGCCGTCAATTCTGTTTGCGTGTTGGCGATTGGCTGGTGGCACACGGTCTGATTGGCGAGCGCGATCTCGTCTTCTTTTTCTACTTGGATGAATTGATATCAACGCTTCGCAGTGACGTTCCACCGCATCTCGACGATGTCCTCGAGACCCGGAGGCGCACTCTCGATCTCCAGTTTGCCGAGACCCCTTCCCCGCACCTTGGCCGAGACAGCGATGCTTCGGCGGGCCGGCCCGATTTTGTGTCCACGCGCGTGTTTGGTGCTGGCTCACCCAGCCTAGAGGGCGCCACCCGAGAGGTTCGGGGCTTTGCCGCATCTCCCGGAAGCTCTGTCGGTTTGGTTCGGATCGTGCGTGGACCCGAGGAATTTTTCAAGGTCCAACCCGGCGATATTTTAGTCTGCCGTAATACCGCACCCTCTTGGACCGGCCTTTTCGCGATCGCCGGAGCGGTGGTCACGGAAACTGGCGGCATCTTATCACACGCAGCCACGGTCGCTCGTGAATATCAAATCCCTTGCATCGTGGGCACCCGGGAAGCCACCCATGTTTTTCACGATGGAGAGCGCGTTGCGGTTAATGGGACCACTGGCATTGCCGTGGCCGATGGCTAGACTCGAAGAGCCCTCGCGTTGGGCAGTCCTGGCAATTATCTTGGCAGTCGTGTTAATTCCTTTGAATTCGACCATGATCGCGGTGGGCCTGGAACCCATAGCCCAGGCCCTTCGGGTGCCTGAGCCCTCCGTGGTATGGGTCATCACCGCCTATTTGGTGGTCATGGCAGCGCTGCAGCCGATGTCCGGCAAGCTCGGCGATCTCTTCGGCAGACGTCGTCTGTTGCTGTTGGGCCTGTTCATTTTTCTTTTCTGTTCGGTGGCGGCTGCATCCCTGCCGAACTTGCTCGCCCTGATTCTGTTTCGGTCGGGTCAAGCGCTGGGTGGGGCCTTGGTGGTGCCAAGCGCTATGGCACTCTTGCGCCAACTGTTCCGTGGCGAAGGTCTTCGCCACGCTTTGGGAACGGTGGGCCTCGTGCAAGGCATGGGAGCTGCCTTGGGCCCTTTGGTCGGAGCCGCCCTGATTCACCTAGGGGGCTGGACATATATGTTTTGGATCAATGTGCCGATCGTGGCCCTCGCTCTGATTATAGGCGCCAAGCACCTGCCCCAAGATGCTCCCTCCGGCCGTCGTCCCATCGACTATTGGGGGGCCCTCAGCTTAGCCGGATTTCTTGCTCTCTTCGCCCTATCCGTTCCGCATCAAGCGGCTCATTTTTCCTCGACTCAGATCCTGTTTATTGTGCTTGCTTTAGTCCTCCTAGCCGTATTTTTCTGGGCCGAGACCCATTCCCAGGACCCCGTCGTCCGCTTTGCCATTTTCCGCCGGCCGCCCGTGATCAATTCTAACCTGGCTATCTTGGCCACGAACTTCTTCATGTACAGCACGCTCTTATACATGCCTGTCTACCTCAGCCGTCACGGTGACTCGACGACCACCACGGGTCTGTTGTTGTTCGTCTTTTCGTTTGCGATGTCGCTGATGTCCTATCTTGGAGGACGCATTGGTCGCCTATTAGGACCTCGGCGTATCATTAGTGTAGCGTTTTCATTTGATCTGTTAGTCGTGCTCTGGTACTTTGGCCTCGGCCATTTTCCTGAGATGGTCTATCTTCTCCCTGGCCTCATCATCGCTGGCATCGGAGCCGGCATTGGCACCGTCACCATGCAGGCGACGATTTTGGAGTCGGTGAACCCAGGCATGGCTGGAACGGCATCTGGCATTTATTCTACCTTTCGCTACATCGGCAGCATCACCGCCTCCGCGGTGGTCAGTTTGATGATTCTAAGCCCCAGTGCCCATATCATCATCTTGACAGCAGCAGCGCTCTTAGGCTTTTTGGTGCTGTCGGGATTTCCCATCCACGCTAAAGAGACATCTGATCTGGGTCTTAGACGGTCTGCCGGAGGGTGACGCGTTCCCGCGGGCTCTATCCATCTTTTCTGAGCCGAGGCCCCGGATTTCCTCTAGCCCCCTTTATTCGGCCGTCTCCCTACTCGATGGCGCCCAACCCACGGGCTAAGCGCGCGCCTGCAAAAAAACCCGATTCGACGCGTCCGTCAGCCAAATGAAGTACCGCCAGATCGGGGGTCCCGATGCCTTGCCATTCGTTGAGGGTGACTGGTCGAGCGAAGAGATATCCGAATAGCAGGCTGAGAATTCTTCCGTGAGAAACGACGGCCAATGAATGCGAACCACACTTTGGAATCAGAGCTTTCATTGCTCCCACGATTCGCGCCTCAGCCTGAGTATACGGTTCACAGTCGGGATCTGGTACCATAGCCAAATAGTTCGCCACCTTTTGTAAAAATTTCTCTCGTGAAAGAAAGCCTACGCCCATCTCCACCTCTCGCAAATCTGGGCAGCCCCGGCATTCGATGCCGGTCCATTGGCTGACGATCTCGGCGGTAGCTACCGCCTTGACCTCTGGGCTGTGATATATTCGGACGACTCCGTCCCACGCCGATTGGCTAACCAAGCGAATCACGGATTCATTAGCCGTCTCCTTCAATGGCCATTCCGACGAAGGTTTTGAAGGATCGAGATCCACTTCGGCGTGGCGGATGAAAATAATCCGGTGCATTATTGGCATCTCCTTTGGGGACCTCATCTCGCCACGGTAGGTTGCTAAGAAAAATACCGTCGATGGAATGTTTGGCACCGATGCGTCTTTCGATCGCACCGCCAATCTCCGCGATTGGCGGCCATATTTCCGAATACATGGGCCGGTATACGTTCCTTAATTATAACTCGAGACCGATTTGCCCTCACGAAACCCGTCACCAAGGTTCTCTTTGCCCTGCGAAATTCGTCCGATGAGTACAAAAAATGGGTCAAATAAGAGGAAACCCTGCGAACACCTCGAATGCGTTTAGGTTACAACAGTGTCTCATTAAAATCGCTTTGGAGGTGTGGTAGAATGCATCCCTTATTGGTCCCCACAGAAGAGTTCGTGCCCGATTCTCACTTTCGGATCGCTTTAATCTACGATGACCGTCTGCGTCCAGACACCACGGGGCGCTATTGTTTCAAATATTTATCAAAGATGTGCGCAACGACGCACATCTTGCCCGATCGACTAGCTTTTACAGCCAAAGAAGACTATGACCTCTTTCTACACATCGATGACGGGCTCGACTATCTTATCCCCAACACCCTCTATCCTCGGGCGTGGTGGGTCATCGATACCCACCTCAACTTAGCACGAGATATTGAACGCGCTTACGGTTATGATTGGGTATTCGTCGCTCAGAAACCGGGAGCAGATGCCTTAAAGGAGGCAGGCATCCTCAACGTATGGTGGCTTCCATTAGCGGCAGATCCAACGCTCGCTGTCCCCTCAGCCAAAGAGTTTGACTGGTCCTTTGTCGGCCACTGGCAGAGTCCTACTTCCGGCGACCGAACGGAGACCATCAACAAAGTCAAAGACATTGGGAAAAACTTCATTGGCCAAGCAACTCCTGAACACATGTATAAGATCTATGGTTCCAGCAAAGCCGTGCTCAACCCGCCCATTCGTGATGACATTAACATGCGGGTGTTTGAGGCCATGGCCGCCGGAGCCGTTTTAGTCACTAAAAATTTAAAGGCCAGTGGCATGGAAGAACTCTTCGAGGAGGAGCGAGACTACATTGGCTATCAAACAACAGACGATGCGGCCCAAGCGTTGCTCCGTGTGAGCGCGATGTCTGACCAAGAACTGTCCCAAATAACTGCTAGGGCCAAACACAAAGCCTTCTCTAGAGACACCTATGGCCACCGTATGCAAGCCCTCTTAGAAATCACCACGAGCGTTCCCGGCATCCAAGCCCAGTATTTTCGCCATGTGCGCCAAGAGTTGCTCGCTATCATTCCCACTCAGTCCCATTCGATTCTAGATATAGGATGTGCAACGGGGAAACTCGGTGAAGCCATCAAGGCGCGTCAGCTTTGTCATGTCACCGGCGTCGAAATGCACCCTCGAGCTGCCCGAGAAGCGGCCAAAATATTGGACCGGGTCTATGTCGGTCGAGCGGAGGAGATCTTAGACGAACTAGATGACAACTCATTTGACTGTATTATCCTGGCCGATGTTCTCGAGCATATGCTTAACCCGTGGGAATTTCTCAGGCATCTCCATCAGAAGCTTGAAGTATCGCCGGACTCCCGGATAATCATCAGTCTCCCTAATGTCGCTCACTGGACTGTCATCCTGCCGCTTTTACAGGGTGAATGGCGATATGAAGACTCTGGGATCCTCGACGCTACGCATATGCGATTTTTTACCCCGCAGTCCGCGCTTCGAATGATTCAGGCCGCATCCCTTGAAATAGAATCCGCTCAAGGCGTAGTCCTTCCCAAGCCCGCCGGAATTTCCTACGCCAATAACGAATTGACTAGAAACTGGTTAGACGGTGGCCTGTCCGAGGTATACCAAATTCTCTTCATTTGCCGGATCAAACAAACCCAAACAGGGATCGGCGCAAGTCCTCCTTGACCTTATCCGAAGAACTCTCGACTTCTGACTCGAGGTATCCCAAAGATGACCTGGCTGAGGTCACTAAGGGTTCTGTTTTTAGATTCTAAATGGCCACAAAAGCTCCAGAAACTAAGATTTTGTGCTCTTTGGTATCTTTAAATCATGACTTCGGTGAACAGTATCCATACCGACCTGAGTTCTCCGAGAAAGATACGGCAAACTGATTTCCACTTTATCGAAAGACACGCTTCTCAAGGAGGTTGACACTGTGTTAAGAGTTGATGTAGCGAGGCTGAAGCCGGAAGGCTATGCTCATGTGGGTGCATTCGATGAAGTCGCTAGCACCATCATCTGGGGTCTAGAACAGCTTGGATATCAGGTGGAGACCCCTTTCAATCAAATCCATCCCGGTGTGCCCACCATCTTGTTCGGTGCCAACTTACTCACTCCCGAACAGATTATTTCTCTGCCTGATTCGGTCATCATTTATAATTTAGAACAAGTCGCCTTAGATTCCCCCTGGTTTTCGCAAGAACGGTTCACGGCTTTTACCCAGCGAAAGATTTTCTGGGAATACAGTCAGAGAAACTTGGATGAGTGGACGCGATGCGGAGTAAGCCAGGGAGTCTACGTTCCCATCGGCTACGCTCCGATTTTGAGCCAAATCGAGCGCACAACACCTTGTTGCGACGTGGTGTTCTATGGATCAATCAATCCAAGACGGCAAGCCATTTTGGATGCGTTGCGGCACGAAGGCTTAGAGGTGGAGGCAGTATTCGGAGTCTATGGCAGAGCGCGAGACCAAGCCATCGCCCGTGCTAAAATCGCCCTAAACATCCATTATTATGCGACCAGTATCCTCGAGATGGTTCGCATCAGTTATCTTTTGGCTAACCGAATCCCGGTCGTCTCCGAACGCGACGACAAGACCGAAGTCGACCCGGATTTCGAAAATGCGATCGTTTTTTCGACCTATGACCACCTGGTGGAGTCCTGCCTAGCCATAGTGCATGATTCAAAAACCCTAACTGACGTGGCCGAACGAGGATTCTCCATTATGCAGGAACATGCCATCGAGCCAATTCTGCGCCAAGCCCTGCTTGCATCTGGACTGTAGTTGAGACGAACTCGCACGTTTTCTCATTGCGAGTTCGTCTCAGCCATTTCAAATCTTGGGTCATTCGAAATTTTTCTCTAACAAATACCTTCCTATTTTTTGGCTCTGTCATAATCCGAGGTCTACAATCGCTAATAGAACCACTAAGGCCCGACAGGATGTTGGGCTCTCAAAATCAAGGAGGATAAAGCGATGTATATCAACACGAACGTTTCAGCTTTGTTTGCGGAAAATTCCCTCAGCAACACCCAGAATACCCTGAACAGCTTGCAGCAGGAGATGTCAACGGGATATCAAATCAACTCTCCTTCGGACAATCCTTCCGGTTTAGCCATTTCCAATCTGATGTCAGGAGAACTCGGTGCCATCAATTCGGCAACCAACAACGCCACCGAAGCCTCGAATCTATTAAACACCGCCAACGGTGGTATGCAGACCGACATCCAGATCGTACAGCAAATTCAGCAGTTGGCCGTCCAAGCCTCGAACAGCACCAACAACGCTCAGGATACTCAGGACATTCAGAA
>DAHXNH010000058.1 GCA_027365485.1 Clostridiales bacterium | reverse complement strand
TGCTTAGATTATATCTTGTCGGTTCAGATTATGCAACGCCTGTGAAAAAAGCGTGCTCATCTTGCGATGAATGACGTGAGTTGCTCCAGCTTTAGCCGCGTATCCGTGTGAAAAACTTGGGAATATATGGGCATCGGCATTTGCCGATCAAAATCGTTTTGGATGGCCCGAAACTCACGCAATAAAGCACGAAGCTCAGCCTGGGAAACGGCCAAGTGTTTGAGAACATAAGCGATGAGGACGAGATAGTCAATGATGACCCCAAAGGTGATGTTTTGCACGCCAGTATCATGGGTAAGACATCTCATCAGCGTATTCGATGTATGTCGTGGATTAAACCGTGTGTCAAAAACCACGTTATTGTGGGCCACCGCATTCCTGAGATCGCGGAGAAGGAAAATGATGGTTTCCGTTAGACGTCCATCCGAGTTAAATGAAACATTTACCTTAAGAGCATTCCCGATTTCAACTTTAATTGGCATATCACAACAGGCCACGAGTGATCCAAACTGACCGAGGCTTACTACTTCGAAAATCGCCCAAATGGGCACGGCTTCATCTTGGTGGTAAAAATGTTGCACTACGTTGTGATTGCTCCCGTAGGCTCGTGTTAGCGCCGTGAAGATTTGGTCATGAACTTGTAAGCGCCTCTGAAATTCTGGGCTCTTACGCACTTTCTGTTATTGATAGTCGACGTAGTAACGATGTATCAACCTAATAGTTCGGGTTTGCGATTGTTTCCTCGAGAAAATTAGGGAAACTCGTCAAACCGTCCGTAGACTATAGATATGTTGTGCGTATTTCTCGAATCGTCAGCAGTAAATAACAGGAGATGCCCATAATATGCCTGTTTAATCATTGTCTGGTCAATTAGTAATAACAGAAAGTGCGTAAGAGCCATAAACTGCGATGCTGAAACCCGATCTGTCCCCGTCGCCTCACGATGAATTGCGCAACCGGGCCCTCGGATTCGTCACTGCGCCAAATCCGGGCGATAGGATGCAGCTGCCAAACTGGGGGTTTAGACACCGACGGCCGGGGCTTTTCGGCCGGCCAATCGGGAACCGCGGTCTTCTTGGTCAGCGTTGCTTTTGTCGTGTGCGTTTTCTTATGGTCTGCCATGGGGGTCGGTACCTCGTTTGACTGATTCGATACAGAATAATGAAATTCCTCTGAAATATGTGGACCCGTGAACGAAACCGCCAGCAAAAAGGTAAGCGGTGTTCACCGGAGCCAGGGGCGAATCGCAGTCAGGGCATCGACGATTTCTGGTCAGAGTGAGGGGCGCCAAATATTATACTGCGCGCGGGTCATGGTTTTTGTTTGTGGGAGCACGCCATTGTGTTGGGTAACCATTATGCAGCAAGGTGTTGAGACGCCCACAGTCTTGGCGTCAAATCGTCAAATTTCACCCGCGCGCAGTATAACCTGTGATTGTAGCCTCAGGGGTGTTGGTCTTGACGCGCACTCGAACGCTATCGTTTCACAGTTGATTTTGATTGGCGGGGCGATCCATCTTCCGAGTGGCCATCTCTCGACCGCTCACCACGATGCCTGTTATATGGTAAAGCTTGGGCAAGGATCTGCATGCCGGGATGCGAACGCTCCGCGAATCCTCACAGCATCGGTGCCCTAGTCCGTCTATGGGACACTGCGTCCCACCAGATTGTCGGGCAGACCATCTGGTCAAAGTCATTCTAACCTCGGAGGGTGTACGCCAAGTACGCCAGAGTCTCCCCTTAGGCCATCATTGAGTGGTTCAAACACAACGGCCTGACGTTGACCCACGAGGGGCATCAACAGTAACGCGTATGAACGCATGAACAGGATGAAATTGGGGATGGTGTGGCCACTACTTGTACCGATCTCGGACTGATTCCGATCCTGCCTCCGATCTTCGCAACCAGTAAGGGTTGCTAGATTTTTGAGTCGAGAATAATTCGAGCCTTCGGGCAACCTGAACGTGGGGCTTTTTGGGTGGAATGCGGCGAGATCGGGTCTTTCCATCGCTATTCAGGCCATATCCGTGAATGCATCACTCTGGGATTATACCGAATGTCGCCCGCTGTTCAGCGCCACTCTAGGCGTTTTTGCCACGTCGTTCGGCATAAATCTCCAAGATTCGATAAGTGGACAATGGGGGCGTATAAGCCTTAGGGAAATCGCTGGAAAAAGAAGAACTGTGGCGTTAACGGGGAAAAAGTGGGCTTTTAGCCGAGAAACAATTCCTAGATTTAAGCGAACTCGCCTGATCGGGTAGAGACCGAGCTCCGCCAGGGGACACTCCTCGTAGAGCGGCCCCGACATTAACGTTAAAGGCGGAGATTTTCCTCCGATGCCGTTGGTAACCAAATCGGTGGGCCGGGCGTTATGCTCAGTGACGTACGTCTCCCTGAGGTTAGGAAACTCGTACGATCCTTCTTCACGAATCGAGACGATCCCATAGATGCGTCGTCAGCAAAGCCACCCTTATACCGCCCGAAGGGTGTTGTGGAGTATGACCGGATTGTGGCTACTCGCAACTGCGGCACTGGCACTTCCCAGCGCCAACGCGGCCACATGAGACGTCGTGTCATCCACCACGTCTCCCCTCCAATTTGTGGGGCTAACGCGAAGGGGAAAAACTGAAGCGCAGACCTTCACCGCCTTACAGCTTCCAATGCCTCAAGGATTACCTCAGGTCGCCCAGGACTATCGGTCGGCAGGCATAGGTCAACGTGCGGTTCAACATTGGTTGATTCAGGGGGTCGCCAATTCCCAGCAAATCAATCTCGGGTGGTCGGGTTATTTGGCCGCTGCACGAACCTCGGTGGTCCAAATTGCAGCGAGCGCGAAGGCAGCTGTCCATTTGATGGAGACTCATCCGCATTCTTCCCAAGGATACGTTAGTCTGCCGATCTGGACTTTCGCCGCGCATAGACTTCCTAATGCTCGCCCGTACCCATGGAGAATTCCACTGGGGACCCGTCGCCGAGAGGTCTGGCAAGTCACGTTGGGTTCCACTGCTGCGCCTACGGTAGTGCGGGTGCCAGGATCGATGGAGGCCCAGACCATCGCGGGACATCGCGTCTTTCGGGTGAGGACGAAGGCGGGTGGACGTCTTCAGTCCTATTGGTGGTATCAGCGCGGGTGGTTCATAGACCTGAGCCCTCAAGCCGGCTCGGCGACCAAGGCTGTCATCCAGACAGTGGCAGCGGTCGATCGACTGCCGATGATTGCGCACGGTGCCGGAATGGTGTTCATGGAGCCGGGAGACAAGGCCGGACAATGTGCCTCTTGGATGGATGGTTCCGTGGAATATACGGTGTCCAATGCCTATAGCATGTTGGCTCTGGCCACTTTGGTTCAAGACCTCCCTTACTCGTTGGGTGCCTGAGCGTTCCCGCCGACGGCGATGGGTTAGGGGGAAACCCTTTACCGGTGAATGGAGCACACCATCGCCATCGGTAGGTTGATGGTGGCTGTCCGCTACCCGCCAACCAGCTTTCGTTTGGTTGTGGTTACCATGTCCGGACCGAGCGTCTTAGCGAAGCCCGTCGGATTCTGGTTGCTATGACTCACTCTCAAGAGGCGAAAAGGTGGTAGCGCATGCGCGGTGATGCGGCGGTTGGAAGAGATGCGCCGAGCGCTTGCCGGCTTGAATTAAGCGTCAGATCATTTGCTGTTTTGTCGTGACTGTGGATGAACGGGGGCTAAAGGAATAATAAATTAACGGGAAGGAAAACGCAGGAAGGATTATTGTCACTACCGACAGAGGTCGGCTACGTGGTAGCCCGGTTGGTAGCTGTTAGGACTCGCGAAAAATTAACTTGAATGATTCCTAAAGGTCATGGGTAGGTTCTTCCCTCGGATTTTCGATGGAGTCCGTTCTCAATACACACCGAGTATTTGCGCTAGAGCGAATATAATAATAATCCTCTCGATAAAGGAGTTTTCGGTGCTCAACGAGAATCAACCTCCATCCAAATCTTTGGGGGAGGCTCGGATGATGGCTGTGGGACAAGAAATCCGTCAATTCATAAGCCGGCAGTATGCGAAGGTGGGGCCCGTG
>DAHXNH010000057.1 GCA_027365485.1 Clostridiales bacterium | reverse complement strand
CCCCTCGATTTTTGAGAACAGATGCAATTCAGGGTACCCACCCGGGCTGGGCTGACTAGACTCGCCGCGAGCGACGCATGAGGGGTTGTGCCTAAGGAGGGCTAAGCGCTCGAGATCCAGCCAATGACCGCGATCGTGTGGTGAATCGATTGGATAGTGGCTTGGACGGTCCGTTTCAGCACAATCGGCCATAAATCTTGATGGTGTATGGCCAAGACTTGGCGAAGATGGGCCATGCACATCAGCGCATGGAAGCCTTTCATGTCATCCCAATCATGGGAGTCCCTATGGGTACAAGAGGGTCATGATGCTTTTCGACCCGTAGGTGTTCTTCGATGTCTAAGCGATGATGGTCCGAAGAAGGCTCACTCCCACATGCTCGTCCCCTCCTCCGCATCGAACGACGTTTCTTCGCAGATGACATAATGCCTCCCGATAGACTTGATTTTTGCGCCTCAGGGTTCCGCCATGCAGACTCGAAGGGATTCGCCCGCCAAAAATGTGGATGCCGATCGCCCCACAGTCCATCCGTTTGCTAGTCCGAAAGCAATGGCTGCCACTTCGTGGCGGCTTTCTACCACGCGCACGGTTCCCCCCTTTCAAAACGATACCATTGCCAATTTTTTTGTTCTTGCGAGGCAGGAACTCACCACCAAATCACGAAGTACCGACGAAGAGTCTCCTGGAGGAGGAATTTTGATGATTCGCGTCGCCTTATTAAGCCAATGGCACGTACATGCCAAGGATTATGCTCGGCAAGCCCATGAGAATCCCGCGATAGAAATTGCAGCCGTTTGGGACGAAAGAATTGATCGGGGACAAGCTTGGGCAACCGACCTAGGGGTCCCTTTTTATCCCGACCTAGACTCCCTGTTGAACCAATCCGATCTGGATGGAGTAATCGTCAATACCCCGACCGTCATGCATCGAGACGTGATTATACGCGCTGCCGAAGCGGGCAAGCATATCTTTAGCGAAAAGGTACTGGCTCTGACCACGGACGATGTCCAAGCCATTTTTCATGCCGTAGACAGCACCAACGTCCATTTGATGTTATCCCTACCCAGGCTCTCCGACCCCTGCAACCGTTACGCTGAGCAAGCAGTTCAAGAGGGCCTTTTGGGCGAATTGACCAGTGTACGTTGCCGAGTCGCCCACAACGGGGCCGTTCCCACCGCAGGCGGCCACTCCGGTTGGCTACCCGATGACTTCTTTGATGTCTCCCAGACCGGAGGGGGAGCAATGATCGACTTAGGCGCCCACCCGATCTATCTGACCAACCGAGTCGCAGGCGCGGCTAAGTCGGTGACTGCCTGCTTAACATCGTACTTCCATCGAGGCATCGACGACAACTCGATCATCTTCGTCGAATATCAATCCGGAGCCCTAGGCGTCATTGAAACAGGATTTGTCTCTAGCGGGAGTCCTTTTCTGTTTGAACTCTATGGCACAGCGGGATCGCTATTAATTGAGGAGACCCAAGTGCGGATTAAGAGTCAACATTTCAACCGCCAGGATTGGGTCACACCGGAACTGCCGGCCCGCCTACCCACGCCCATGGAACAATGGACAGCCGGGATCGAGCACCAAATCGATCCCTCTATTTCTCGTGATGACATGTATCGTCTGAGCGAAATCAATCAAGCAGCCCTTCGTTCCAGTCAGCAGGGTATCCGAGTCGTTCTATAGCGGAACTCGATCACCAAAGACGACGGCACAGGAACCGGGCGCAGAAGACGACCCGTATCGTCAGTACAGGTCGAACCAGAGAGGTCGGATGAGATGTCGCAGAAGATTCGCATCGGCATTATTGGCACCGGAGGTATCGCAGGAGCCCACATTCAAGCCTATCAAAAAATGCCAGACGTCGAGGTCATCGCATGTTCTGACATCGTGCCCGGCAAAGCCGAGGCTTTCGTTAATAAGTTTCATATTCAGGGAGCTCGGGCATTTTCAGAGAATCAAGATCTTTTGGCCCTCGACCTAGACGGCGTTAGCGTGTGTACCCCCAATGCAGCCCACCATCAGGTTTCCGTGGATGCGCTGACCGCCGGTAAGCATGTCCTGACTGAAAAGCCGATGTCCGTGACCTTGGATCAAGCCTTGGACATGGTGCGCGTGGCCAAACGGGCGGGCAAGTTGCTAACGGTCGGGTTTCAGCCGCGCTATGATCCGAACATGCAGACCATCCGCGACATTGTACAGTCCGGCGTGCTGGGAAAAATCTACTACGTGCAGACCGGTGGTGGTCGTCGCCGTGGAATCCCGGGCGGGACGTTTATAAGCAAGGCCTCAGCCGGTGCTGGAGCCTTGGCAGACATCGGCTGCTATTCCCTAGATATGGCGCTCAATGCCCTCGGATACCCTAAACCGCTGACGGTGACCGCTTTTTCTTCTAACTATTTTGGTACCAATCCGCAGTACTATCACGATGCAGAGCATTTCGAGGTGGAGGATTTCGGCGCGGCATTCATTCGATTGGAAGGCGGAGTCGCCCTCAATTTCCAACTGTCGTGGGCCATGCATATGGATTCTCTTGGTCCCGCAATCTTTTTAGGCGCTGATGCGGGACTACGGCTGACGCCGGCGGGAACGGGGCCTTGGAGCGGTGTCTGGGATGGAGGAGTAGGCTCTATTACCCTCTTTCACGACCTGCTTGGCCACCCCACCGAAAGCCCGATTGCACTTCAGCATCATAGTGTCGACATCTTTTATGAGAAGGTCCGCGCCTTTATAGTAGCCATACGAGATGGGCTTTCCGCTCCCATCCCTGGCGAACAGATCATTCGAAATCAGGCGATTATTGATGGAATCATTCGTTCTGCGGATCTGGGTCGCGAGGTCGAGATCCAAATCCCTGAGTGGTGACGGGGTGCCAAGAGGCGGTGGCACCGTGGTCTGGCATGATTTTGTCCGGTTCTTGTTTCAGGCACTCAAAACGCCGAGCGTGGCTGCGACCGGCCCGCCCAAATACACTTGAACCCGCCGCCAGCCCTCTAACGTCGTAGACACTCTAATTCTTCTTATCGCTTCGTAATCCATGGGCCGACCCCGGTCCCATAAAGGCAACCGATACACTTGGAGGAAAGGAGAGGGGGCGCAAGTAACCTTCTCTCCTTTCCTCCACTATGCAATCATCCTACCATTCTGCAATCGAACCATCTCCGAGGCGCCACACAGGATTCCTCCAAGCAGTCGTCGTAGTGGCCGCCTTTTCCACCGCCAAACGGTCGAGTTGGATCCCCAGCCCAGGACCTGAAGGAATGGCACAGTATCCGTCGTGGTAATGAAACACCTCCGGATCTTCCAAATAGTCAAGAAGATCGTTGCCTACATTGTAATGAATGCCTAAGCTCTGTTCCTGAATGAGAGCATTATGGCTGACGGCATCAATTTGCAAAGAGGCTGCCAGCGCGATTGGCCCCAATGGGCAATGCGGCGCAATGGCGACATCGTAGGCTTCGGCCATAGTGGCTATTTTGCGCACTTCGGAAATTCCACCCGCATGGGAGAGATCGGGTTGGATGATATCGACCACTCGCGCTTCCAACAGTCGCTTAAAATCCCAGCGATGAAAGAGTCGCTCTCCGGTGGCGATCGGTGTTTTCACGCCTTCAAACAAAACGGCCAGCGTGTCTAAATGTTCTGGCAGGACCGGTTCTTCGATGAACATCAGATGATAGGGTTCCAACCTGTGGCCTAACACTTTGGCCATGGCCCGATGCACCCGTCCATGAAAATCCACCGCCACACCCACCGCAGGTCCAACCGCATTTCGCACCGCTTCGACGCGTTGGACCACCAGTTCCACCGCTTGCGGGGTATCCACGTAAGCCATCGCCCCGGAACCATTCATCTTCACCGCCTTAAATCCCTGCGCCACACGCTCTTGAGCTTGATCCCGCGCCTCCGAGGGATCATCTCCTCCAATCCAGGAGTACACAGCCATCCGGTCGCGCACCTGGCCCCCTAAACACTCATACACCGGCACGCCAAATCGGCGTCCTTTGATGTCCCACAGCGCTTGGTCAATCCCCGCCATCGCGCTCATCAGCACCGGCCCACCTCGGTAAAACCCTCCTCGATAAAGCATCTGCCAGACATCCTCGATCCGGTTGGGATTCTGACCGATGAGGTATTCGCCCATCTCCTGAACCGCGGCGGCCACAGTGGCCGCACGGCCCTCCACGATGGGCTCACCCCACCCTTCTAGCCCTTGCTCGGTGCGAATCCGCAGAAACAACCAGCGCGGGGGGACCATATAAAGTTCCAATCCATCAATGCGATCAACCCGTTCATCGTCCAACGCTCTTCCTCCTCATATCCCCATATCTTGCCGTAAGCCGCTATCTGTTATGGCCCACTCCTTTTGTCAGTGGTCATCAGTTCTAGCCTCATTCCAGGGCTGCACGGGTGGTCGGGGAACTCCCCCAACGGTATTCCCACTCTTTAATCACCGACCACGCAGGCTATTTCGGGTCTCCAATCGATGTCCTACCTGACATCGTCAATCAACGCCCTGGGCCGCGGAGCTCAGATCCGTCGTAAGGATTCCCGAATACTGCCGGGAAATAAAGCCCACCCGCCATCGTCCATGGCAATAGAAGTTCCCGAGACAAATCCTACCGCGTCGCCGAGCAAGAATCCTATCACTTCGGCGACGTCATTCGATCAACCTACTCTCCCCACAGGATACGGCCGAGACGTCCGATCCCTTCTGACACCTCCTCGCCATCGGTCACATGCACCTTTCCGCATAGAAAGTCGAGTTCCTCTGTCGCTCCCAGTTGATGGATCTTGGGGCGAATGTCTATCGCCCCGGCTTAACAGCTTCTCGGCTCCAACCAACGGCATGTAACCAAACCAATACCGGGCCCTGCTCCGGTCACCAAGGCGACCCGGAGGCTGGGCTGGCTCCGTTGATTGGGCTTCTCCACCAATTCACCTTCTCGTCCAATGCCGATTTTCAACTACGCTTTCTAATGTAACGTTGTCTGCCAACCCACAACGTTTGCCCATAGATTGGGGTAGCATTGAGGTGTGGTTTCGAATGCGTCTTCAACCGCCCCATCAGCGTCGAACCCGCTCAGATTCCTTAGGCGGCGGGCGGCGCATCGTCGATTCTCCTGGCCTTCCACCTGCCATTGGCTTAAGCCTATAGTGACTTGGTGACCTGTTCGGCCGTTCGATAGGCCATGGCTAAAATGGTCAGCACGGGATTGACCCCCCCGTTGGTGACATGCACCGATCCATCGCTGATCCAGAGATTGTCGTAACCGTGAACACGGCCCGAAGGATCCGTGACCGAAGTCTTCGGATCGGTTCCCATGCGAAGCGTGCCAGCTTGGTGCTGCCCGCCGCTGAGCCCTTGTCCGACCCTAGTCGACCACACTTGCCGGGCTCCAGCAGCCACTAACCACTCTTGCGCATGCTCTGCCAACCGGGCCGCCGCCTTGATGGACTCGGGGTGCGCTTTGCCTGAGAGGAGCGCCACAGGCAGGCCGAATTGGTCTTTAACCGTCGGCGAGATCTGAACTCGGGAGTCTCCCTGAGGGATCTCTTGAATGGGGCCTTGGATCTGAGCAGTTCTGACGTAGCCCTCGCGCATAGCCTCCTTGCCTACCGCGCCCCATCGCTTCTGATGGGGCGGCAATGCCCGAAGCCAATGGACCAAGGGCAGCCGAATAAACTCGTTGGCCAACATTCCGCCCCCAATAATATCGGCATTGCCGTGGGCGAATCGGCAGGTCGCAATGCTAACTCCTGGACCTAAGCCATCTTGGATGGGCTCCGCAAACAAGCCGTAGGCACCCGAGTAAACATGACCTTGAAGATTTCTCCCCACCTGGCCAGTGCCATTCCCGACCCCCTGCGGCTCAGACACACTCGCCGAATTTAGTAACAATCGAGCGCTTTCGATGGCCCCGGCGGCTACCACAACGTGCTCCGCCCGTATCTGACGTCTGTGGATGACTCCCCCAACCATCTGGGCCACATGCACTGCAGTGGCATGATGACCATCGGTGGTAGCAATCCGCTCGGCCATCGTGTCGGTCACTAAATCACATCGACCCGAAGCGATGGCTCGCAGTAAAACCGTATTGTGGCTCCCGTTTTTGCTGTTGGTGGGACAAGCAAACCCCACGCATTGGCCACAGCGCCCGCATCCGGGCCGGCCATCCCGCGCGACAGAATTAATCAGCAAAGGAACCGGCCCGACGTCCCAATGCAAGCGAGCTGCAGCTTGTTGGAGGCGTTGACCTTCCTTTGTCGTAGGCAAAGCTGGCATCGGATAGGGACGATGTCTCGGACCCCGGCCAGGATGAGCTTCGGCGTCTCCGGCCACTCCCAATTCCCACTCCGCTCGCTCATAATAAGGTTCAAGGTCGGCATAGCCTATCGGCCAATCGCAGAGCGTGCTATCCCGCGGCACTCCATAGCGGGTGGCCATACGAAAGTCATCGGGATGAAAGCGCCACGCTTGCGCACCATAAACTCGAGTGCCGCCGCCAACCGTCATCGCATTATTGTGATAGTCCCCCTCAAAGGCAGCCGTCACTCGTTCACGGCCAGCCTCATCTAATATCGTTCGAGGATGCCCTTCGACCGCCGGTCCGGTATTGTGGCCATAGACGCTCAGTCGATGGTTTCGGAGATGATCGCCAGCTATCTCTGGATAGCGCAACCAACTCCCACGCTCCACCAGGAGCACGTGTAATCCAGCCTCGGCCAACACCATAGCGGCCACCCCTCCGCCCGCCCCGGCGCCCACAATCACCACATCATAGTGACTGTTGAGATCATCAAAGGCGCAAATCACAGGATCGATTTCAACCGGCGGCGGGACAGGGCCGACCACCGGATCAGGTCGAAATCCGATCATTTCCCACGCCTTGCGTTCGCGATTACCCCCATTACCGGGGTCCGCATAGTATCCTTCGGTGACCAGGGTCATCAACGTCACAAAGAACCGACGCGCCGAAATCGGCCAACCTTGCACTCTGCCCGCTTCGATGTTTTCTAACAATGCATCCTGTTGTTCGCTCGACAACGTCGAAAATGCGCGTTGATAGCGGTCAGTGGAATCTCGTTCGATCGCCTGCAAACCTGGCTCGATGAGATCGATCCAAGTCTGCGGGTGTTGGCCGCGATGCCGCTCTAGATAGGTCAACACACCCAGACGGGTGGCTTGCGGCCAACCGTCTTCTGGGATAATTCGATCGGCCACTGCCGGCAGTGTTTCCCAAATGTTGCAGGCTTCGCGCGTATCCTCATCCATACTCATGATGCGTCACCCCACTCCCGAACGCCTCGGTTTTATTTTAAAAACACTGCGCAAAACACTCCTTGCCCCCGGTCGAGCGACACTGTCCAAAAGACCCACACCGCGCCATGACCTTCACGACGCTCGCGACTTCGACTTCCATTTTAACCGCCTATGGTCAGCATATTCGAATTCGGGCAAAGGAAGTTTACGAACTCGAACTAAGAGAGGGTTGGCAGGAAAGATTTAATCCGTGCCAGGGTCGCTCCCGTCGGGATACAGAACTGGTGCCTTTCAGCAAGCGATCCGATTGAACGGCGATATCCCGTCATCATCGTCAATCATGACCACGAGTACCAACTGCGTTGACGGCATTCGGCGCCTGACGCACGATGACCCGGACTGAGACATTCGCCAATTGCTGCCCAAAAGTGGCTGAATATCAAATGACGGATAATATTCCATAACAGTGTTCCAATATCAGATGCATCATCGTGTACGCCGGGGGTTAAAAACGGTTTCCTACCGAGGAAGCGCCTATTCATCACACATTTCCGACGGATTCGTGCCAACAGGCCAGCATCGTCCAAAAGCCTCAAAACTGGCGCACAACAAGCATTAGAGAGGGTTCAGGGCTCGCCGCCCCGCAGGGTTCAGGATCTCGATTTGGCTTCTTACAGCCTGATGCACCGATTCCTAGTCGAGTCAACGTAAACTCCGCGGCATCCATGTTTGAACCCATATCAATGACTCCACGCGTCAACCGGAAGGTTCGGCATCGCTAGCCCTATTCCGATTTCTATTCCAAAGATCATCTCGGTGAGTTCTGACTAGCCAAATCCGATTGCGACACCGCCTCCTCAGCCTTTTTAGAGGGTCGTTCGGGATCTAAACAAGGAGAGGAATCTAGGCTCGTGGAATCTAATGGCAGCCAGCTTTCCCCGAAGGTTTGAAGGGTTTGCAGGATTGGCAGTAACGCGAGTCCCTTGGCGGTAAGACGGTACTCAACCCGCGGTGGCGATTCGGCGTACCGATTGCGTTCAAGGACCCCTTCCTGGGTCAAGCGTTGCAATCGGTCAGAAAGCGTTCGCGGATTCAACCCAGGAACCAACAACTCGCCAAATCTGCGCGGTCCCATCCGCAGTTCTCGTAAGATCACGATGACGGTTACATCGGCCACTAACGAAGCCGCACGGTGAATAGGACAGACGATCTCTTGTAATTGTTTGTGCACTTGGCCTGCACCTCCTTCTCCCAAAGTGAGCCTTCTTCTGCGCCAAAAGCATTCTCTTGGTTGCTCTTCAAGCAGAAGTTATTTTGGCCATCAATCGTTACAAACACCCAGGTGCGGCGATGCAAACTAAACCTTGTAACATCGAGGACCAATCTCCCGTTTTCGCACATACTTAAGACCCGGAGAGAGTATCCCCTGCAAATTGGCTAGGCGCAATCTCCAGATCCGCTTCACGCTCGGATAGCACCACCATTTGACTTTCTAACACTATCAAATGTATACTAATAGTGTTCGATCGTCAAGTGTGCATACTATCTGATGAAGGCAAGGGTCTGCCACTGGTGGACCGCAAGTGATAGGAGGGATATTTTTTGGAAAACCCAGTCATTACCGCTACCGACACGAGTTTTGATACGTTGATTAGTTCTGCCTCAAAGCCGATCGTGGTCGATTTTTGGGCACCATGGTGCCAGCCCTGTCTGCGTGTGAGCCCAGTGCTTGAAGCATTGGCGGAAGAGCGTCCCAACGCGCTAACCGTGGCCAAGGTCAATGTCGATGAAGAACCCGCCTTAGCAGGACGCTTTGGCATCCAAAGCATTCCCACGTTGATTCGATTCGATGGGGGCAAGGAAACTCGACGGGTCATCGGTGCCTACCCCAAGCCGCAGATTATTTCCCAACTCGGCTTAGACGCGTAGTCTTGCTGACTAGGGCCACTACATCCTCAACACGATTTTCACTCGATTCTATAGATTTTGGGCCCACGATACCGTGGGCCTTTGCTATTGTGTCTCTCATCTCATTCATCCCCTCCAATGTGCGCCGCTAACGGCGAGTCCGTCGCCACCCGCAAGGCGCACCCCTAGAGCCTTTCACCGTGGATTGATACCTCACTCAAATGATTCCCTTCATTATCTAAATTTTACTCATTGTGTCATCGCCGTCATCCAGCCCTTGCCCGCCCGTTCAGACCGCATCGATGATCCGTCATATGATGAAACGCACTGCGAGGGAAGAATCCCCATAAAAGTCTGCCGGTCGCTCGTGGGTGGTTTAGGGCGTACAAAAAAGGACTTCTATGATAAGGTTCCAGCCCGAGAGATCGAAGCGTCATCGCTCGCAATGGCCGCCACGACATTGTGCCTGCCATTATCGCGGCGGTGAATCGTCCGCGCCTTGGCTGTCGCGAAGCCAACCCGCGGCGATCCATTGCGCTCGGCGTCTTTGAGCCTCTTGGCGAAATGCGTTGGGTGCCGTCCATCGGCGTTTCCTTCCCTTCGCCTCGTTGCATCGACGACATGCAATCTTAAGGTTTTGAGCATCATCAGAGCCTCCGCTTGCCCGTGGAACCACATGATCTCTGGTGGGCTGGTATTTATTATAGAGGGCTTCCGGCATATCGGGAGGACGATTCCACAGCAAGGGACCACCACAATAGGTGCAGGTTCGCACTGACTGCCAGCGGCGCCTCCACACCCAACTCGGTGCATACGAGTAATCTTGCGGAGAATACACCCGAGCGAGGATCGTCTGCACACCGCGCTCTTGAGCAAAGAGATAGGAGCAGTAGCCGTCGACCAGGAGATATCGCCTCTTCCCGTGCCAAACCACGGTAACAGGCTCCGAAAGAACTCCCGTCGCGTAGTGTTGGGTCCGCTTTTTCGCTAACGTGGCTTGAAAGTGCGCGGTCTGCCGACTAGCCTCAAAAGCTGACGAGATGGCGATGGCGTCCATAGGCAACTCCCGCAAGAGATGCGCATCCAGCTTCGCCATAATCCCCACCTCCTCCTCGGCCATTGATCCCACTTCATCCACCCATCCCATCACCTCTCCATCCAAATGAATGGACAGTCGACCAGGATGGTAAGGCCCGCTTTTGACTTGCCACCCGAACCGCTCGATCATATAACTGCATAATACCTCACATTGTCTTTCATTCATTATCGAATTTCGTAGTTAGGGATATTACGGTCTAGACAGGTCATGTGGGTTGATGATTAACGTTGCCATCGGATTGCAATTCTACGCCCTCAGGTTTAGTCCTGGCGAACTGAACCCATGTTGGCAAACGCTTTATCTTATAAACTCACCGTCCATTCCAATGGCATTTCCCCGTAATTTCTGCCGAGCAGCAAAAACCCCATCCAATCGACGTCCGCCTCAGCAGCGAACCTCTTTGGTCATGGTTCCGGTAAGGCCCTTCTTACCACCTGATCGCATCATTCTATCGGTGTCTGAGTCCACAAAGCTGGGTCTAGGCAGGGTTAGACCACATCGCATCACAGACCACATATCGCTAAAGGGGAAAAACCCAAAATAACTCGCTATACTTTCACCATTTAGCTATACTTTTTTTATGGATAGGATAAGGGCCCCTTATAGCCCCGGAGCGGGCGAACCTCCGCCGGCCCTGGTAGGACGAGCCCAGAAACTCGATGACATGGACGTGGCCTTGCAACGGCGCCAACTAGGAAGATCCGCTAAGAGCGTGATGTTAACGGGTTTACGTGGTGTAGGTAAGACGGTGCTTTTGAATGAGTTCGGCAAAACTGCCCGAACTCATGGTTACTATCATGAACACATCGAGGTCGACGAATCAGTCGACTTTCCTAGCGTTTTGGCGTTTACTGTGCGCAGGTTACTTTTGCGCTTTAGCGCCGCACAAAGAATGGGGGAACGGATACAGCGGGCTCTGGGCGTCTTGAAAGCATTTTCCGTTCAGTGGCCGAATGGGCCCACATTCTCGGCCGATGTTCACTCCGTCCTGGGGCCGGCTGACTCTGGTGACCTGGCCACAGATCTTGCTGGGTTGTTGTGTGAACTGGGAGAGGCGGCTCAAGCGATCGGTGTGGGCGTCTTTTTGACCATCGACCAAATACAGTATTTAGCTCGTCCGGAGCTCTCTGCGTTGATGGTTAGTCTTCACCGCGCGACGCAATTGGGGTTGCCTGTGGTCGTGGCCGGTGCGGGCTTGCCATCGCTGCCCGCATTACTTGGCGACGCAAAGTCATATGCGGAGCGCATGTTCGATTTTGCCGAAATCGGATCGTTATCCCCCACTGAATCTGCCGAGGCGATTTTACGTCCTGCGGCCCAAGAGGGCGTTCTTTGGCAACCTGCCGCGGTAGACTTCGTCGTAGATTTGACCCGAGGCTACCCTTATTTTCTACAAGCATTCAGCAAACAGGCTTGGGATATGGCAAATGGACCCACAGAAATTAGCCGTTCAGATGTCGATGCATCGGTGGCTTTCACTTTAGCTGAATTGGATTCGGGGTTCTTTCGGGTGAGAATTTCCCGAACCACAGACGCGGAAAGGACTTACCTTCGAGCGATGGCCGTGCTCGGGCCTGGACCGTATCAAACATCTGAAGTGGCGTCTTTCCTGGGAAAGACCGTACAGCAAGTAGGCTTTGTTCGCAACAGCCTTTTGAAGCGCGGCATTTGTTATGCCCCGCGATGGGGTCAAGTCGCTTTTACGGTGCCAATGTTTGACGGATTTCTCCGTCGCTGGCTAAATGTTGCGGACGAGATATAGGAGCACGCAACAAACCCCAACCAACGAAACATCCCCCCGAGTGGGTCGTAAATCAGTAGATCTATACTGCGCGCGGGTCAAATTTGACGATTTGATGCCAAATCTGTCGCCGTCCCAACACCTGGCTGCATAACGGTTTCCTAACATCATGGCGTTCCCCCAAAAACGAAAACCATGACCCTCGCGTAGTATAAAGGAGGCAAATCGGCTTTGGCACTCAGCCCTGAACTCGGTTTGCGATACGAGGCCGCCTGGTTACTGCATTATAAAATCCAGTGCCATGACGGATCGCAATGCCAAGTATCCGTTAGCCGGGTTGGTGGAACTGGACGAGGCCTATTTTGGTGGCGTGAGTCAAAGTCCTGGGCGTAGTCCTAAAGATGGATCGGGAAAACGCGGGCGCGGGATAGGACAATGGCCGGTGGTACCAGGGGTGAGTTTGAACGAAAAAGGCCATCCGCAATACGCTTTTTTAGAAGTCGTCGAGGCTTCAAAGCAAGAAACGGCGTTGGAAGTGCGCAAACAGCGGGTGAATGTGGCGGGGATCGGGTGGAGCGATGGCGCAGCGGTCTATGCTGCTGGGGCCAAAGCCCTTCACGTGGATCATCGGGTGACCCTAAGTCGCGATCCGGACGCCGACGGTGTTTCATTGGATTAATACGGCGATTAGTCTTGCGAAAACGTTGATTGACTGGACCTACCAGGGGCGCGGACGCCCCTCGGAAGCCCCGACGTCAACTGTATTTGGAGGAGTTTACGTATCGATTTAATTGTCGGCACATGGGAACCCGAATTGCGGACTGTTGACTCATGGCCGATGTGACCAGCCAACCCTATCCCTACGGCGAATAGCATCATGAAGGCTCTTTAGGGGGCCACGCGATCCAACACTAGGAAAAAATCAGGTCCGCGAGGGCGCAACGCTCGAGGAGCGGGTGCAGTGCATCCATAAAGATGGCGTCTATCCGGGCTTTTATCCGGCTGCAAGAGATCTCTGGTTTTTTACGGTCTTTCCCTCCTATTCGGTTGCACTTTTTCCAAGTTTTGCTGATCCGCGCAAAATCGATAGGATAGGCAGGCATATCCCGATAGATAACAACTGACGCAAAGTAAGCTGGCGAAGGTTCATCCCTAGAACCTGGCTGGTCTGTATATGCATGTTTTGGTACGGTTGCCTAACGGTCCAACAAGCTCACCACAAATGCGCCCGTGCCCCATGAAAGCCAGAGCATCATCGCCAACTGGTCTAGCCAATTGGGCTGGGCGAACTGTGTCACCAGCCAAGGCGCAGCCCCCCAAACCAACAAGCTCCAAGGCAACCATCCACCTCGTCGCCTCGTCGGGAGTTGCCAAATCCATCCGCCCAGGGTCATAGCCAACATTGCACCCACGACGACGCCCCAAGCGGAATTCGCCGTCGGCGACGCGTAAGAAAACAAGCCGCCGGCATAAAGATAGACCGCCAAAAGCGAGCCCCCCACCCACACCAGCCAACCGGGTAACGTTTTTGTGGTTTTGGCTGAAACAGAGTGGGACGATGGCCAGGCGAACCACACTAACCCTAGCAAAACCGCCTGGGCCGCTAACCCGATGGGCGATAAGCCCGCCATCACCCAGTTGGGTACTGGACCGACAACCCCCAGCGTGCAAATCATTCCCTCCACGATGAGAAGCAAGATTTCCGCTTCGGCCCATTTAGCGACGTCTCGTCGATTTCGTAACATGGTCCACAAAAACACGATGAGACTAACTATAAACACCAAGGTAATGACGCGGTGACCGTATTCCACGAGCACCGCGGTTTGATTCATCGCGGGCACAACTGCCCCATGACAGAGCGGCCAGTCAGTTCCACATCCCTGACCGGAATGCGTAGCATGGTCGAAAAACCCTGAAGCATTAACGAAAAACATACCAACCAAACTGATGATCCCAGTCACCTTTTCTCGATTTCCCGCCCGGATTATTCGGGTTTGACGAACGACTGCCTCCATTGAAGTCCTCCTTGTCCATTCCGCCTTGCTTGGACTCGACCCACCATACTTTCTTCAAGGGGTCGTTTACCCAACGACCCTAGGTACGACGAATCCGCCCTAGGGAACTGGTGCGAAACCCGACAAATCGTCTTTCGAAGATCGCAACCACGCGGGTTTCAGGGGGATCGGCCCGGCCTTTTAGGACTTATGCACCAGGTCTCTAGATGTTGTTCGCTCCAAAAACATCCCAGTCAGACACCAGGGTGGACACTCTGCACTACTGATTTCTTTAAAAATACTGCTACATATCGCGAGCACGACTCGGACCCGCGTTCGGATGACGAAAATGTTGCGTCAGATCTGGTGCCCAGGCACTCCCTCGAATGGAGTAGCGAAGAGGTCATTCAAGGAATCCCGATCGCCCGAAGCTTAGGTCAATCACCGAACTCTTCTGCCACTGGATCCAAAGGACCTTCGACTAATAGCCTCGGTTCGGTCAGGCGTTCGGTCCGAGGGCAAACGCGACTCCTCCCGCCCCGTCAGCCACCACCGCGGTCATCGGACCATCGTCTATACAGGTCACCTGACAATCAGGCCAACGACTTAAAATCCCGTCTATCAGTTCCTCAGCTAGTTGGGGAACGCGGCCATGGTCGACCACCGCCCGTTCATACTTCAAATCAGACCGAGTGGCCCATTCATTCAGGGTTATCTCTACCGCCTCAGGAAAACTCGATGCTGTTCCCCACGGGGCAAACTTTCCTTCGAGGACTTGAATCAAAGCATAATCTGCCCCAACACCCTCCCTGACGTCCACCCTCCCAATGCGGGCTAACATCGCCATACTGGGTGAGATGAGACCGGTCGCCGTCTGGTCTCTAGCCTTCTCTAGCCAGGTGACTATAGCGTCGGAGCTGTCGCCTCGGTGAGCCTTTTCAGCCGCCCCCAAAACCAACAACGCCAATCCGGCAAACACGGTACCGGAATCGACTACCCGCACTGGGCATTCAGGAAGCAAGGATTGGGCGGTCTTAGCCGATTGAAAAGTACGGCTCAGGGCCGGACTTAGAGTAATGGCCACAATCTCAGAAGAGGCCGGTGAAAGCGCCTGATAAGCTTGTAACCAATCGTGCGGATTGACCGCCGCTGTGCCCATCAATTTTCGTGAGCCTAACTTATCAAAAAAGGCCTTGCGGTCCATATCAATACGTGTCAACACTTCTTCATCGTCGAGACGAATTGCGATCGGTGCGGTTGCGATGCCGAAACGCTCAGCCAAGCTCTGGCTTAAGTCTGAACTGGTGTCCGTGGCAATGCCCACCTGACGTTCCATCCTTGCCCCTCCTCGAGTCTGGTCTCGTGGACTGCCACGATAGTCAACCAAGCAATCGTCTGCTAGCTTAGCGATTTGCAATGTAGGGGGCTAGAGGATTTTGGCCTCCTTTTCAAAGAGCCAAACGACTCCCGAGCAACCACAAACTATTCGGCGTTGGCGAGCTCACCCCCCAGGAATGCGCCACGGAGAATCGCTGCGGGACGCTTAGACGCACATGGATATCCTGTTAGATGGTCTCGGGTGAGGACTAGCGGTTAAATTGATGAACCGTGGTCGTGGCTTAGGCTAGGGTGCCAGCACACTAGCCGACTTTAGATACTCCTCACCGAGACGCCTGCTGTAACCGCGACGCCCTGTTCAGCTGACCAACCTGAGGATGGGTCAGTTGAACAGGGCACCAACAGCGTCTGCCCTATCGGCCTTGCCATTGCCAACCGACCCGCAACCTGGTGCGTGATAATTGGTCGGAGCGCCCCAAAGGCCTCCCATTATCGCACAGCCAACCCCCGCTTCGCTCGGTGCACTCGACGCATTGGTTTTCGCGCGATAATCCACACAATGTGTTGGCGCTAATGAAATTTGTCATCACTTCAGCTAACTTTCATACCATCAGACGGGCAACGGACCGCCGTTCGAGAATGCTGCTTCAGCCGCCCCAAGGGCGGGGATTCGGGATTGGCGTACGGCTCAGGACCATGAGCCTACGCCAATCCCGAATGATTCAAGGGCCTGGGCTCAGGTTCGGCCGGGATGCGCTCGACCACGGTGACTGGGAGAAATCCGTTGCCAAGCTAGTTGGTCAGACTGATGACAAAACGAGTTGGCCAAAACATACAATCACCAGCGACCGCATAGCGCGTGCGGCGGCTATCCCCCGATCTAGCGCTACGATAATGCGACCGCCCGGCAAATGTTGGGTGTTGGCGCTAACTGGTTTTGTCATCACTTCCACTAACTCTCGTGCCATCAGATATCCCACTGATCAGAGCCAGACGTAAAGTCGAGATCAGCCCAAAGGGCTGGGATTCGCTGATTGACGCACCCAGAAAACCCACT
>DAHXNH010000023.1 GCA_027365485.1 Clostridiales bacterium | reverse complement strand
TTCCCAGAGAGACTACCTAGAAGCCCTCTCCGAGCGCGACGGACTGGATGGGACGGATGGCATGACTCGCTTTGCCCAAAAGGACTTCAGACTGCAATCAAACCTTGAGCGATTTGGCCTTTGCCTTATTTGTACTGCGAGTATAAACCAATGTCAATCCACAATCGCTCTCGACGACTGTCTAATTGTGCGATTTTTTTCATCATATTGCCTTCTTTGCTCCTCTCGGTGACAGTGATGAGTCCTTTGCCATGTCGCCTGCAATCTAAGAATGGTCAAGCCCGGAGGGCACAGACGCGATCGGCTCCTTGCTTGACGAAATCAAATGCTAAATTTTACCCTCGACCCTACACCTCTGTCATCCGATCTTCTAGGAAGTTTACCTCCCAGGACTCCAACGCGTGGCTAGTCGGAATATAGACCGTCTTGACTTCAAACGGTCGAAATTTGACATCGAACGTACGCTGCCACCTGGGGAATTGCACGGTAGTGTCCGTCTCCACACCGTGACTTTCGTGCAGTCTGACCACGTATCCTTTGTCATCTTCGGCCATTTTCAGAGCCGTCATGACTAGGTTTGGCGGAGTGAGCACCATGTGTTCTGCACGAAGCGGTAAGGTTCCTGGATGAAAGGTTTCCTTTACCACCACCGGTGGCTGATTCAATTCCATGGCTTTCTGAATAATGCCCGCGCTTTGCCAGGGCCCACTATGAGCCACGATCGTATATCGAAAACGTTGTAGGCCTTGATCGGTTACGTTGGGTGGATGAGCAGGGTCTATGCGGTTGGGATCGTGATGGGCGTAATAGGGGCTACGCAGGGCGGTGAGTTCCAACGTCGACTCGAGAGCATTAAAACTGTATTTCCCATCGTTTAACAGCGCCACACCATAGATCTGGCCCGAGGCCAGGCGGCCGCTCAGATCGAGCCAGGACTGGGCTGGCTGCTCATCCCCATTGGCCTCGCGTACGATGGTGCCATACGGAATTTCGTAGGTCACGGTCGGTTCGCTCACATTGACCGGGAACTTTAGCCTGACAATCTTCTGCGCTTCATGCCAGTCGATGGCCACATCGACGTCAATCTGATCACAGTCCGAATAGACCGTAAAGTCTTGAATCAAAGATGAGGTCTGATAGCGACTCCGCACCCGCAGTACGGTCTTCACCGAGCCAGATTCCACGATCTCCAAGGTTTCCAAGATAAACCGTTCGCCATCGTGGGGAAAAGCCACCACTCCATGGCTCCACGTGTCACTGGGATCGTCTGCCACGACGGCAACGGCTGCGGGGCCTGAAAACACCTCGCTACCGGTCACACGGTCAACGAGGCTCTCAATCGCCCCAGAGGTCGGGTCCACCTGGAGTCGCCATCGTTTCGTTTCTAAGCGCCCCAAGGCTAACCCCGCATGTTCTACTGGAGGAGCGGCGTCGGTTTCAAGGCTCCGATATCGGTAGAACTGCCAGCCTAAAGCAGGCAAGTCTGCGATGAAAACAAACCTTCGGCGACCCGCGGCGACGGCTTGTGCGGTGATCCACTGCACCGGAATCGACCGTCCCGCGTCGTCTTCTAGAACCACATCGTGTGACTCACCGCCTACTTCAACCTCGACCGGAACAGAAGCCCGGAAGCTCTGCGGGTGAAAGACTACCAACGGGTTCCATTCCGGCTCTTGAGCAATGTCCATATTCCAGGACAGTCTTTGGATCGCTGCGTTCAAAGCCCGCGCCGCAATTGACTGGCTTTCCCCATAGGTATCGCGTGCATCCTCGTACGCACTTTCAATGCTGGTTCCCGCCAGAATATCGTGAAACTGGTTGAAGAGGACGTTCTTCCACCCATCCCCAAAGTGCTCAGGATACGGCGCGTCAATGTCAAGATGAGCCAGTACCGCCAACTTTTCCGCCCGCAACAAGCGTTGTTCGGCCTGGCGATTGAATCGCTTGACCCCGGAGTGAGCGGCGTAGCAGCCGCTCGCATGGTGCTGCAACTCATCATGAAGTGTCGGCCACGAATCAGGCGATCTAGCCGCCCGCATCTCCGTAAAATATTGATTCGGGGAACTGAACCGAACCGTGGTCTCAGGATGAGCTTGAGCAAAACGACGAATGCTGGCTAGGTTCTCTCGAGTCGGTCCACCGCCATGATTGCCCACTCCAAAAAAACACATACCGCCCGCATCAGGATATCCTTGAGCCTCGAGGCAACGTTCCAAGTGCGGCGTCAAATCCGCACCCGAACTTCCGTAAGAAAACGGAATGCGAAAGGCCATGATCCGGGATCCGTCGTCCGACTCCCACCAAAACACGGGACTAGGCAACTCTTTTTCATGCGGACCCGGGCGCATAAACACATATCCGTCAAGACCACTTAACCGCAGGAGTTGGGGCAACATCCCATGATGCCCAAAACTATCCGGGTTATAGCCAATTTGGGCCGTGACTCCAAATTTCTCTCGGAAATAGCGTTGACTCAAGAGTCCGTGACGAGCAAAAGATTCTCCTCCGGGAAGGTTACAATCCGGCTCGACCCAAAACCCACCAACAATACACCATCGTCCTTCGGCCACCCGTTGCTGAATTTCGCGAAACATGGCCGGATCGTTGGTTTCGATCCATTCGTAAAAAGCCGCAGAAGATGCACTGAACTGGAACTCCGTGTCTTCTTGCATGCGATCTAAGGCCGAACGAAACGTGGCTTTGATTTCCTGAAATCCTTCTTCCCAAGACCATAACCACACCGGATCGATGTGCGCATTGCCAATCAGATATAATGGTTTCGTTTGTGGCATAGGATTTCCTCCTCATGATTTGGGCATCGTAGTCTATGCGATTTCGTCATCACGGCGATCCTCAGCGACCGCCGTCGGCTTGTAGTGCGGCCAATGCCACCGCCACGCTAGCCATATCGCCAATCCTTTCTCCTAATCCACACGGCTCGACTCGACATCGCGCCAACGCGCCTTCCAGCGCCTCCAGGCGAAGAGCCTCCCAGAGAGGAGCTTCCAGCAAATGCCGCTGCCGTCCAAAAATACTACCCAAGACGATAAGTTCGGGGTTTAACAGGTCGACCAATAAGGCCAAAGCCTGACCCAGTCTTCGGCCCGACTCTCGAAAGACTTCTAAGGCCAATGCATCGCCTTGATTGGCCCACTTGGCCACGAGTTCTGCCGTCATTGGCGATCGGGCAACTCCATCAGGGGCCAAATTGGTCGCTCGCCCTGCCCCAATCCACAGCGGAAGGGATTGTTCCGCTAGGCGAGCAATCCCTCCTCCGCTGCAATAACCTTCAAACGATCCCTCCTTACCAAATCCCCAGGGACCCGAAGGGCTCAGACGCCAGTGGCCGATTTCTCCTGCCAAACCAGAGGTGCCTGCATACAGCGCCCCGTTTAAAATCAGGCCCGCACCCATCCCAGTGCCAAAGGTTAGAAAGACCAGATGGTGTAGCCCTCGCCCGGCGCCCCAATACCACTCGGCCAATGCGCCTGCATTGGCATCGTTCTCCAGTCCCGTAGGCACCCCAAATTGGGCAGCAAACGGAGACACCACGTCCACCTGATCCCACCCAGGTAGATTTGGGGGCGCTAGAACGACTCCGGCATGCGCATCCAGTGGACCGCCACAACTGATTCCAATGGCTTCAGGATTCATTCCGGTCTCATTCACCAGGGCATCTAGACTCTGAAGCAGCGCGGACAACGTAGACGTCGAATCCCCCGGGGTGGGAAATCTCCGTTCCGCAAGAATCTCGATGGCATCGCGGGTTCCCCGGCTGAGACTGACCGCACACTTTGTCCCTCCAATGTCGATTCCGGCTAGAATACTCATGAGCTGAAAAACTCCTGTTCGACCATCCTGCACAGCGTGTGATAGATGGGCAGATGCCGTTCTTGCACTTCGTGGGTCAGCTCGTACGGCACCTGGATGAGCACATCAGACCAAGCCTTTAGCGCTCCTCCCCCCTGGCCGGTCATACCAATGGTGATCACGCCGAGCGTCTTGGCCACCTCTAATGCATAAACGACATCCACGGACATCCCGGATGTGCTAATTCCCCAAAGCACATCCCCTGTCTTACCGTAGCCGAGAACCTGTTGAGCATAAATCAAGTCGCCTCCTTGATCATTTAAGATCGCGGTCATAAGCCCGGTCTGAGCAGACAAGGAAATTGCTGGCAGCCCCTGTTGCAAACGATTCGCCCGGGGAATATTTGTCAATTGTGCGAGTCGCTCGCCCTTAAGTGGGCGAGTCATACACATCCCTTTCATCAATTCACCTACGATATGATCGCTATCGGCTGCGCTTCCTCCGTTTCCACAGACCAACAACTTCCCTCCCCTGGCATACATCGCCACCAGAACATCAAATGCTGATTCAACATCCGAAGCAACCGGGGCTAAATCGGGATAGCGGCCGATTAATTCTTGCAACATCCCATGCATACTCCACTCTGCCTTTCTCATCCAGGTCCGCCCGAATTCCGAAGGTCGTCTCATTGAATTTCAACAAACCAAATCTCCTTGCGGGCGATTGGCTGCGAGTTGCCAAGCCAGTTCACTTTAAGCTTCCAACGTTAGACTATAGTATATCGTATCTATCGGCAGGCGCACCATCTAGATATTCGGCACTAAAGAATTGAAACGTACTCCTTGATCAAGAGGGCTATGGGGCTATGGCACTCAAACCTGATCGGTGCCAGTATCAGATCTTCAATGCCGAGTAGATAGTTTGGCGAGGATTTCCGAATCCGCCTAAACGCATGACCATGGACCACCCATTTTCCTCATGGAAATGCTAAACGGCGCGCTTCTCTGTCCCATGCGCTGAGCACGCGGCGTTGAGGAAAACCTGCGCCGGCAACCTCCAAGGCGTCCTTGGAGAATGGTGAAAAACAAGGCCCACTACCTTTCCACCATCGCTGCCATACGGGCTTCAGTGTCTGTGATTAGAATTTTTGCCACTTACATACCAGACTTCTAGTAAGGCTTGAACTTTTGGTAGAAAAGCCCGCCATGCGGCCAAGAGGCCGCCTCCCGTTTGACCTCCTCTTGGCCATCGCCTAATAAGGGGAATGCGCGGGCATGGCGTTCAAGACATTGCGACTTTGGGATCATTTAAGAACTGCCCGACCGCAATCATGGCTGCACCCAACACGGCCGTGTTCTTGCCCAGTACCCCTGCCCGCACATCCATTTTCGCAAACGGTGCATACTGGGAGACTTCTTCGGCTACGATGGACACCACTGGCTCTAATCGTGGTGCATCTCCACCGATAATGACCAACTCGGGGTCGATAAACAGGCCCACTGCAATGATGGCCTGCGATAGCAATTCAGCAATCCGTCGATGATCAGGCGTCGGACAGCGGAGTAACGGCACAACCACAACCTCCAAGCAGCCTACGTTCCCGCAGGAACACCGCGCACCCTCCGGGTCCACGGTGACATGGCCGACTTGACCAGCTAGTCCGTGTACCCCATAGTAGATTTGGTCATGAATAATGATGCCGGACCCTATTCCCGCTCCCACAGAAACATAGACTAAATCGTGATGACCTCGTCCGCTACCAAGCATCCACTCCGCTACGGCACGCGTCCTTGCGTCATCATCCAGGACGACCGGCAATCCAAACCAATTCGCCATCGTCGTTCTCAACTCGACTCCGTGCATACTAACGAAATTCGGGGGATTTAAGACCATCCCCGTCCTTAAGTCAATCGGGCCAGGCACTCCCACCCCGATCCCCACCACCGGCTCCGGGTCCATCGCTACCATCGTCGCGATAGTCTCTTTCAGTGCATCAAGATCAAGGTCCGACGGTGCGACCGGATACTCGGAGAACTTCAAAATATTGCCCATAAGGTCCGTGACCGCGACTTGAACGCCTCCACGATACAGATTGACGCCAACGGCACGAAACGCTGCTGTCGCCAGCCCAAAAGTCCTCGCGTGTCGTCCTCCCGTGTCTTGACTAACCCCGTTCTCTTGAGCAACCTTACCCGCAACCAACTCGCCAAGTAACACGGCCACCGTCGCCCGTTTCAAGCCGACTAGCGAACTCACCTCAGCTAGCGTCAACTGACGATGCGTGTACAATGCGTGCATAATCTTGGCGACATTTCGCTGTTTCAGTCGAGACAATGAACTTTTTATTCGAGGCTCCGATGCCTCCCCCCCGATCGTCATCTTAGCCCCTCCAACCCCGGTTCCCTTAATCAACCAACCTCGGTGTCGGCTAAAACTACCACCGACTCTGCGCTTTCTGCCATGGTAATCACCTGGGGTCAGGGCGTCAAGTCAAGCACCAAAGTCTGCCTTTGCAACGCACACGGCACAGTCCTGACCCTGCGTTCAACGACTGCTCGAGTAGCCGACGACGTCAGTCCTTAATCACTCCGAACAAATCCGAAGACAGAGACTCATGGCTATTGTCCGATAAGAGGAACTATTCCTCTTTGGCGCATGCAGACTTCACAATACCGCTCATGGACAAATCTTCCAAGGTTTGGCTCTTACGCACTTTCTGTTATTACTAAAGGCTATGTACAATCTGAGGTTGGAATGTGCGGTCCGGACTCGACGATTTGCTGTCCCCGGCTGGTTGGAATTTTTGAAGACAGAAGGACCAATCGCACTCCACTGTCTGCCTTGAGCGCATGTTTGCGCATAGAGCCTCTTGACCCGAATGATCAATCGCTTACCATGGATTGATCGGAGGCAAGCCCTGCTGTACTAAGGAGCCGCCAAATATTAACATGCGATTTTTGGCTCCGAAGTCTTGACGCGTGGTCGGATGGTATCGTTCCATTGCTGATTTTGACCTTCTGGTCGCTCGATATTCAGGCTGGCCATCTCCTTGTCTTTCACCACAATTCCTGTTTCATAGGTACACGTATCTAGCGCTGCCTGGACCCTGAGCCCCGTTTTGGTCGTGGTGTGACGAATCAAATTCACGACCATTTCATAATTGATCAACGGGCGACCACGCCAATTGATGCTAATGGCCAAAAAAAGACGGTGCTCGATTTTGTTGAATTTGGAGGTGCCGGGCGGATAATGGCTGACGGTGATGGCCAGTGGGGTCTCATCCGCGAATTTTTGCAGTTCGCGCTTGAAAAGCCGCAAACGGGATCCATTGCTATCACCGCCGTCGGCGGTGATAAAGAGTTCCGTCGCATTCGGATAGGCTTCTTGACCCATATTGAGCCACCATTCCCGAATGCTTTCCACGGCAAAGGTTCCGGTATCGTGGTCCGTGCCCACGTTGACCCATCCCGTGTTGCGCACGGGGTCATACACGCCATAGGGGATGGCCTTGGGCACCTTGGGATCCGGAAAGTCGTGGCCATTCACGTCCACGGGCTGTTTCACCGGATGATATTCCTTGCCATTGTTTTTATCATTGCCGATTAATTCCTTCTTTTTCCCGTCGATAGGAATCATAGGGTTGCCAGCCGATTGAAACGCTCGGGCTTGCTCGGCGATAAAGGTGAATTGCTGATCCCGATCCGGATGATCACACCCCGGTTCGAACCGCTTGCGGTTCGCTGGCATGGAATAGTGATGAGCAGCGAGTAATCGCGAGACCGTCTGAGAACTCACCGGCATCCCTTGAGCGGTAAGGGCTTCGGCGAGATGGTCGAGGCTTTTGTTTGTCCACAATAACGGCGATTCTGGGTCTCCTTGAGTG
>DAHXNH010000021.1 GCA_027365485.1 Clostridiales bacterium | reverse complement strand
GGCCGCGGTTTGGCGGGGCCTGAGGCCGTGGCGCTCCGCATCGCTCGGGCGGCATAGGGGCGGTTATAGTGGCATAACCCTTGCACTTGATCCAGAATCTGAGACCGTTCGTGCTTCGCGGCTTTCCGGTATTGGGAAGCCCACTCCTGCACCACAGCTTGACGTTCGGGTAAAGAGAGCGGCATCGAGGAATCCGCCTTAATGGGATGCCGGGAATTTCGCGTTGCCATCATAGCCCTCCTTTTAGAGTACATTTCTTTATCAGGCAACGAAGGTCTTTGGAGTACTTTTTTTATGAGTCAAATCGACGTATTGACAAGCAGAAAAAACGGCAGTAAAGTTACTTCTATAGCAACCAATGGGTTGTAGAGATCAGCAATGATCGGGAAGAGTACTTAGGTGAACGTCGTTCGAGAGAGCCTCCTTATCGGTGCAAGGGGGGTACGTCACAACCTAACGAATGGGCCCGTGAGCTTCCAACCGAAATGTGAGTAGGCTTGGACGGATTCTTCCACCGTTAACCGGGAAGACGATATCGGAGTCGGATGTTTGACATCCCGTATCGGCTAAGTGAGACCGCTTCGGTCTAATCAGGGTGGCACCGCGGAGATACCTTCGTCCCCAATGGGAGAAGGTTTATTTTTTGCGGGAGGCGCCTTATGGATCGAGAACAGGGACTACGGCTATGGCAGGGAGACAGTCCTCACCTGGCTCTAGTCAAACGATTTAATATTGATCAGCTTACCCCGATTTCTGCATTTCTTCGCTTGCGCTCCTTAGGATCTCGCGCCCTCCTGGAAAGTGTTGAAGGGGACCTGAAGATTGCCCGTTATTCCTTCATCGGGGTTGGGGCTAAGGCCGTGCTTTATCATCGCGACGGTCAAGCCGTGGTCGAAGGTCCTCAAATCTCCCTGACCGGGGACGATCCGGTGCCTCTTTTGCGCAAAGTCAATGAAATCTTTCAGGTCGTCGTGCCCGACGACGAAGAATTGCCCTACACAGGGGGGGCTCTGGGGTACTTCGGCTATGACTGGGTCCGGCGCTTAGAACACTTGCCGAACCACCACGAACATCCGGGTCCCGATTGGGAGTGGTTTTGGCCGGAAACGGTGGTTGCGTTTGATCATCATCGCCATTGTCTAACCCTCATTGTCGAGGCAGCACAAAACCGCCTGGAGGACGCTCGAGAGCGCATGCAAGCCGTAGAACAGGCGCTGTCGCGTCCATTTGGCTGGCAGGCGCCCGAAGTCGTGCGCACCGCTCCCGTCGTCTCCAATTTGGATCAGGGCAGATATCACGCGATGGTAGCTCGAGCCAAACAATACATTCGTGATGGCGACATTTTTCAAGTGGTGCTGTCGCAAAAGTTGTCTAGCCAAGTGGTCGGCGATCCCTTCAATTTATATCGCAAGCTCCGCTTGGTGAATCCTTCGCCGTACTTATTCTACTTTGAAGGTGCGTCTAAAACTCTAGTGGGTGCGTCGCCCGAAGCGCTGATTCGTGTAACCCAAGGTGTGGTGGCTAATCGCCCGATTGCTGGCACCCGGCGCCGGGGCATCAATGCGGCCGAAGACGAAGCGTTGTGGCAGGATTTGATCCAAGATCCTAAGGAACTATCCGAACACACGATGTTGGTGGATTTAGCCCGAAACGATTTAGGCCGGGTGAGCCAGTATGGCAGTGTTGGCGTCACCGAATTGATGGTTCGCGAGTCTTATTCCCACGTGATGCATATTGCCTCTGAGGTCCAAGGTCAGCTTCGACCAGAATACGACGCCTTGGATGCCTTGGCCGCCAGCTTTCCCGCCGGGACCTTAAGTGGGGCGCCCAAGATTCGCGCCATGGAGATCATCGAAGAACTGGAAGTCGAGGCTCGCGGAGCCTATGGCGGCGTGGTGGGCTATCTGTCTCATCGCGGAGACCTCGATGCCTGCATTGCGATTCGCACGCTGGAGGTAACTGGCGACGGCCAGGTGACGGTCCAGGCCGGTGGCGGGGTAGTGGCTGATTCCGATCCTGAGGCGGAGCGTCGAGAATCCTTTAATAAGGCGGCCGCTCCGCTTTCGGTCTTGGAACCCGATGAGGAGGACTGGTTATGATATTGATGATTGATAACTACGACTCATTTACCTACAACCTGGTTCAATACCTCGGTATCTTGGGAGAGACCTTGACCGTCGTCCGCAATGATGAAATGGACATTGAGAGCTTGGCCGCTCTTCGGCCGGATCGGGTCGTGATCTCACCGGGCCCGGGCCGTCCCGAAGAGGCGGGAGTGATTGTTCCCTTTATTCGTCAAATGGCGCCTAAGGTGCCCATATTAGGCGTGTGTTTGGGCCACCAAGCGATTGCCGAGGCCTTTGGTGGGCAAGTGGTGCCGGCGGTGCGCTTGATGCATGGCAAAGCCGATCAGGTATATCATAGAGGTCGCGGAAGCGCGCTCTTTGATCACATTGCGGACGGATTTTCGGCTGGGCGTTATCACTCCTTAGCCGTAACCTTAGCGCCTGAACTTCCGCTTGACGTCTTGGCAGAATCTGATGATGGAACCATTATGGCTATACGCCATCGGGAGTATCCCACCTATGGGATTCAATTTCATCCGGAGTCCATCTTGACCCCCGATGGCATGCAAATCTTGCGAAATTTTCTCAGAATACCACCGCTGGTCGGAGCGACAGGCGATCTAGGAGGCGCACTGTGAGCAGTGTGATAGCAGAGACATTGGCGCGCTTGGCCGATGGCGAGCACTTGAGTGCGGCCGCCGCAGAGCAGGTGATGGACGCGGTGATGGTCGGAGAGGCATCGTCGGCTCAAATTGGGGCCATCCTTATGGCGCTTCGCCTCCGAGGGGAGTCGGCCGAAGAAATTTCTGGATTTGCGCGGTCCATGCGCAATCATGCCCTGTCGGTGCTCATCCCCCGCCGTCCGGTCGTGGATACCTGCGGCACCGGCGGCGATGGATCGCACAGTTTCAATATCTCGACCGCCGCCGCCTTGGTGGCCGCCGGGGCCGGAGCGACCGTGATTAAGCATGGCAACCGGGGAGCGAGTTCGAAGAGCGGCAGTGCCGACTTGTTGGAGGCCCTGGGCATTCAACTCAATCCAACGCGGCAGACGTGGACTCAAATGGTTGAAGAGACGGGATTTGGATTTGTGTTTGCCCAAAGCGTGCATACGGCGATGCGTCATGCCGGCCCAGTACGGAAGGAACTGGGAATTCGCACCGTCTTTAACTTGCTCGGCCCGTTAACTAATCCGGCATCGCCCGAGTACCAAGTGATAGGCGTGTTTGACGCTGACCGCATTGCTCTGATGGCGGAGGCATTGGTGCACTTACAGGTAGACCGCGCTCTCGTCGTTCATGGTGACGGGTTGGATGAGGTCACTCTTTCCGGAGTGACGGACTATGCTTTGGTCGATGGCGGAGCGATTGTGCATGGACAGTGGACGCCCGATAGTTTTGGCTTGCCGTGGTATCCCAAAGCGGCCATCCGTGGGGGAGAGCCTGCGTTTAATGCCGAGATTTGCCTGGGAATTTTAGCGAATGAGACTAGCGCGTATTCGGATGTGGTTCTCGCCAATGCCTCCGTGGCACTGTTGGCCGCGCGTATGGTCGCCGATCTCAAAGAAGGGGTTCGCTTGGCTCGTGACGCCATCACCAGTGGACGGGCGGCTAAGGTTTTGAAGCAATTGCAAGAAATGTCGGGGATCACTCAAAGTGGGTCATGACCGCGGGGCCGGTCATGACCTCCGAGGTTAGGGGGTGGATTGATGTTTTTAGAAGATATCGTCGCCGCGGTGGATCGCCGAGCCCAGCAGTGGAGGCTAGAAGAAGATAGCATTCGCAACCAGGCGGCAGGCGCGCCGGCACCACGATCGCTGGTGCAGGCTTTGACGGCGGCTTTTCCGGTGGGTGTCATCGCCGAGTGCAAACATCGCTCGCCATCCAAGGGATGGCTAACCGAGGCATACGATCCGGTGGCCCAAGCCAAGCACTATCAATCCTTAGGGGCGTCAGCGCTCTCGGTATTGACCGAACCGGAGTATTTTGCGGGGTCGATGGATCATCTGGCGGCGGTGCGCAAAGAGGTTACGCTTCCGGTGTTATGTAAGGATTTTGTACGCCATCCCATCCAAATCTGGCAAGCTCGGAGCCATGGCGCCGATGCGGTACTGCTCATTGTGCGGATCGTGCCGGACCGAGAGAGGTTGCAAGCATTGAAAGATCTTATTGAGGAGTTAGGGATGGAGGCGCTCATCGAAGTCCATTCCGAGGCTGAACTCGAGACCGCGCTATCATTAAATCCGCGCTTGGTCGGGGTCAATAATCGGGATTTGGACAGCTTTGAAACGACGTTGGAATTCTCTAGACAGATGGCGGAAAAAATCCCCAAAGCCATCACCGCCATCAGCGAAAGTGGAATTCAAAACGCGGAAGACATTGTACACCTGAGAGGGTTGGGCTATCGTGCGGTCTTGGTTGGTGAGGCCTTAATGCGTGGAAGGCCAATCTTCGAGGATCTTAGATCATGACCCCACCGGCAGTCAAAATTTGCGGCATTCGCTTGGCGGAAACCGCGGAGATTGCGTTTGAAGCCGGAGCCGACTATCTTGGTCTGGTGTTTGCCCCGAGCCCGCGTCAAGTCAACCCGGAGCAGGCCAAAGAGATTGTTCGAGCGGTGCCGGGGCGCTATATCGGGGTCTTTCGAAACATGACGGACCTGGATTATGCCGCCCAGGTGGCCGAGACAGTGGGTCTTTTTGGAATCCAATGCCATGGACGTTCGCCGGCCGGATGGGTGGCCTGGGCCAAGACTCGGGGTCTTATGGCCGTAGCCACGGACCTCAGAGTGGCCGACGCTGATGTCTGGTTATTAGACGGGCCTCGCTCGGGATCAGGCATTTCCTGGGAATGGGAGTTGCCTAATGACCACCGGCCATACTGGATTGCCGGTGGTCTGAGGCCAGACAACGTGCGTCAGGTCGTTGAGCGCCTCAGCCCGGCGGGAGTGGATGTCTCTAGTGGAGTGGAAACCGATTATCAAAAAGATCCGATACGCATCGTCAGATTTATCAAGGAGGCGAAGGCATGGCCACAATGAAACGGGTTCCTGACCGTTCAGGCCGGTTTGGGCCGTTCGGTGGGCGATATGTGCCTGAGACCCTGATTCCCGCGGTTGACGAACTGGAGACGGCATATCGCCGATGGCGGGTGGATGCGGGATTTAAGGCGGAATTAAAGGAGTATTTGGCTAATTACGTGGGGCGGCCGACGCCGCTGAGACGAGCCGACCGAATGAGCGAGGCTCTAGGTTTTGAGGTCTATCTGAAACGGGAGGATCTTAATCACACTGGAGCCCACAAGATCAACAACACGATTGGACAGGTGCTCTTGGCCAAGAGGATGCAAAAGCGTCGCATCATTGCCGAGACCGGAGCCGGCCAACATGGAGTGGCCACGGCTACAGCTGCCAGCTTGTTTGGCCTTGACGCCGAAATTTTCATGGGCGAAGAAGATGTGCGCCGGCAGGCGCTGAACGTTTATCGGATGAAAATCTTGGGAGCTCGAGTGATTCCGGTCAAAAGTGGAACCCGAACCTTAAAGGACGCGACCAACGAGGCCATTCGTGATTGGGTGACCAACGTGCGCACCACCTTTTACGTCATTGGATCGGTGGTCGGCCCTCATCCCTATCCGATGATGGTGCGGGATTTTCAAGCGGTGATTGGGCAAGAGGCTCGAAGGCAGGTCGTCAAGGCTAGCGGATCTCTGCCCACGCATATTGTTGCCTGCGTCGGTGGCGGGTCCAACGGGATGGGAATCTTTTATCCCTTTCGTAATGATCCGGTCAAATTGGTGGGAATCGAAGCGGCCGGCGAAGGTTTGGAGAGTGGCCACCATGCTGCCAGTATCGCCGTGGGGGAGGTGGGCGTGCTGCATGGTGCGATGAGCTATTTGCTACAAGATGAAGACGGTCAAATTCAGCCTGCTCATTCTATATCGGCTGGTCTTGACTATCCCGGGGTGGGCCCAGAACACGCCTACCTGCACAAAAGTGGACGCGCAGATTACTATGCGGTGACCGATGACGAAGCGTTAGCGGCGTTTCATCAGTTGGCTCGATGGGAAGGCATCATTCCCGCATTGGAAAGTGCCCATGCCGTCGCTTGGGTAATTCGCGAACAGGCGTCGTTAAAACAGCAGGGCGCCCGGGTGTTGATTAATATTTCAGGTCGCGGCGACAAAGATGTCGATACCGTGTTTGCCCTCGAGCAAGGAGACCAAGGCCAATGAGCGAACGATCAGGTAGCGAAGCCATTCAAGCCGCGTTTATGGCCGCCAAGGCGTCCGATCGGGCGGCGTTGATTTCCTTTTTCACGGCCGGATTTCCCACCCTGGGGGTGCTGCCGGACTTGGTGAAGGCGGCGGAGGACGGTGGAGCTGACATCATCGAAATTGGCATACCGTTTTCGGATCCTCTGGCCGATGGCCCCGTACTGCAGCAAGCCGCTAGCGAGGCACTAGCGCAAGGCACCCGGGTGCAGGCTATCTTGGATCTGTTGGGCCAACTGCCAACCGGAATTCCCCGAGTCTTTTTGACCTATGTCAATCCGGTACTGCGGCGGGGATATATTCCATTTGCGGCCGAGGCCAGGGACGCCGGCATGGCCGGGGCGATTGTTCCCGACCTGCCTTGGACCGAATCCTCAGAACTGGCGCGAGCGTTTCAACACCAAGGCTTGGCTCTCATTCCCTTGGTTGCGCCAACGTCCACGGACAAGCACATGCGCGCGCTGAAGTCCGCCGACGGGTTTGTTTATGCGGTGTCGGTGACCGGCGTGACGGGCGCTCGACAAGGGATCGACGGCGGGGTGGAGGCGATGGTCGCCAGAATTCGACAGGCTGTTGATCTTCCGGTGGCGATAGGATTTGGCATCTCCACGCCAGAACAGGCACGGCGACTCGGTCACGTGGCTGATGGGGTGATCGTAGGCAGCGCCCTGACCCAGGCCCTGATGGCCAAACGGGCCAACCCTGCTCAAGCCGTCTACGATTTCTTGCATCCGATGCGTTTGGCGTTAGATTCAAGGTAAGGCGCTGAGAAATTTTCGTGAAAGGCCTTGACACTCCCTCACGCTCCGTGTAACATGCGGTTCAATCGAATAACCCAAAAAGCGATGACCGGGAAGGCGTCGGATGACAAGAGGCGAAGAGAATCGGCGGATGGTGCGAGCCGTGCCTTGTCTCCAGACCGTACCCCCGGGAGTGCGCGTTGAACCTCGTGCAAGTAGAGCAGTAGACAAGACGGTGCTTCCCGTTACGGAAGACAGCCTGGCCTTATGGCCAGGACTGGCTAAGTGGTCGACCCGAGGTCGACCAGTAGGGTGGTACCGCGGAGTGAAGGCCTTCGTCCCTAAAGGGGCGGGAGGCCTTCGTTTGATCTTTTCGCACGAACCCATATCAAGAGAAGGCAGGAGGAACGAGCTATGATCGTCGTAATGCGCCATGATGCCGAGCAAGAACAAATTGAGGCGATTCGCCACCGATTGATTGATGAGGGCTTTCAGGTGCACTTGTCTCAGGGTGTGGAACGAACCATCATCGGAGTCATAGGAGAGAACACGGAAAGGGTGTTTGCGGTGTCGTCCATGGCCGGAGTCGAACAGGTGGTTCCAGTGCACCGTCCCTACAAGCTGGTGAGTCGCGAGTTTCATCCCGATGACAGCATTATTAATATTGGCAAGGTGCCGGTAGGGGGCAAACGGGTCATTGTCATGGCCGGGCCCTGTGCGGTGGAATCTCATGATCAAGTGATGCAGGCGGCCGAGGTCGTTCAGCAGTTGGGCTTGTCCGTCTTGCGTGGGGGAGCCTACAAACCCAGGACGTCGCCCTACAGCTTTCAAGGAATGCGCGTGGATGGGCTGAAAATCTTGGCCGAAGCGCGAGACCGCTATGGGCTGATGATTATCACCGAAGCGGTGGATCATGAAAGTTTGCAGCAAGTGGTGGAGTGGGCAGATGTGGTGCAGATCGGGGCCCGCAACATGCAGAATTATGAATTGTTGAAGGCGGTGGGACAGACCGAAAAACCCGTATTACTGAAACGTGGGTTTGCATCGACCATCGATGAGTGGCTGCAAGCCGCAGAATACATTGTAGCTCACGGCAATCCGAACGTGATCTTGTGCGAGCGCGGGATTCGCACCTATGAGTCCAAGACTCGAAACACCCTCGACTTGAGCGCGATTCCGGTGATTAAGGAATTGTCCCACTTGCCGGTGGTGATTGATCCTTCCCACTCGACTGGGCATTGGAACTGGGTAGCGCCGATGGCCCGGGCGGCAGTGGCCGCTGGTGCGGATGGATTGATTATTGAAGCTCATCCCAATCCGGCGGAAGCGCTGTCGGACGGACCTCAAAGTTTGAGTCTGCCTCACTTGGCGGAATTGGTGCATTCCTTGCGGGCGTTGGCCGAAGTGGTGGGACGGACTCTATAATGAGCCATCGTCCGTCCATCGGCGTCATCGGCCTCGGGTTAATCGGCGGCTCGGCGGCTAAGGCGTTCGCCCAAGCTGGATTGTCGGTGTATGGCTATGATTTAGACGCATTGACGATTAAACGAGCCTATGCCGAGTCAGTGGTGGTCAATGCTGGGGCGGACTGGAGAGAATGGGCCGAGGCGGTCGACTGGGTCTTGATGGCTCCTCCGCTGGCCCAGGTCAATTCTTGGCTGACCCAATGGACGAGCCATGTTCAGCGCGCTCAACTTATCATTGACGTGAGTTCGGTCAAAAAAGGCGTGCTCCCGACGTTGTCGGCGCTGCCGTCGCGCTTTACTCCGATTTGTCTCCATCCCATGGCGGGGAGCGAACTCACCGGCTATCCGGCGTCGACACCCGACTTATTCCGCGGTCATGTGTGCGCGGTGGTTCCGGTGCCGAACCGAGAATCGGCACCGGAAGCGGTCATTGCCGAAATTCTTCAGTGGCTTGGCATGCATGCCTACCCGATTGCCGGCTTGGCTCATGATCAAGTCGCAGCGTTGGTCAGTCACCTGCCGTATCTAGTCTCTGCGGCTTTACTGGTGACGGCTGAACGCGTAGGTGCGTCGTTGGCCGACTGGCCGCAAATGGCGGGCCCGGGATTCTTGGACACGAGCCGGGTAGGCAGTTCGAGTCCAATGCTTTGGAATGAGATTTTGAGCGAGAACCGGGAGGCAGTGCTTCGGATCCTGGAAGTCTATTCGGAGGTCGTCAGCGCGTGGGTGCGCGACCTGAAGAGTGCACGACCGCCCGAAGGACTCAAGAGGGCGCAAGCCATTCGCAGCCGGGTAGAGGAGGGTAAACCATGGAATTGAATCCTATCGCCAAACCGTTGGACCGTCGGATGCGTCTTCCTGGCGACAAGTCGGTGACCCATCGGGCGATTTTGTTTTCGACCTTGACCACGGGTGTCGGCGAAATTCATGGATGGTTGTCAGCGGCTGACACTGAAGCGAGTTTGCGAGTCGCTCAGGCCTTTGGATCAAAAATCCGAGAACAGACTTCGGAGCGGCTGGTGCTGGTAGGTGGCGGGGGTGCCAGCCGCTGGCAGGAGCCTGCCTGCCCGATCGATTGTGCTAATTCCGGAACCACTACTAGGCTCTCGGTGGGCTTGGCCACTGGGGCCAAAGATCAACTCACCATTTTCTATGGAGATGCCTCATTGAGCCGGCGGCCGATGGGGCGGGTGGCTGATCCGTTGACGGAGTTGGGCGCGACACTTTGGACGCGGAAGGGAGGGCAGGCTCCCATTGCCGTACGCGGCGGAGGAGTGCGTGGAGGGACCGTTCACATGGCGGTTGCCTCGGCTCAGGTGAAGTCCAGCTTGCTCTTGGCTGGCCTCAATGCCACGGTACCCTTGACTGTGGTCGAATCGATCGCGACTCGAGACCATAGTGAACGGATGCTGATGGCGTTGGGCGCAAAGGTGGATACGGTGGAAGAACAGCGGGGGTTTCGCATTACTATCGAACCGCATCCCGAACCATTCAATGCCATGGATGTGCGCGTGCCCGGCGACCCTTCCTCGGGGGCGTTTTGGGCGGCCTTGGCAGCTTTGGTGCCTGGCTCTCGCTTAGTGTTGGAATCGGTAAGTTTGAACCCGGGGCGCCTAGGCTTTTATCAAGTGCTGTCCACCATGGGGGCTAAGGTTCGCTTTGATGAACGCGGAAGAGATCCTGAACCATGGGGGGATATAGAGATTTCGTCCAGTCCGCTCACGGGAATGGATATTCCACCGGCTCTGGTGCCGTCGATGATTGATGAGTTGCCGCTGGTAGCTCTTTTAGCGTCTCAGGCGGTGGGAGTGAGTACCGTGAGAGGCGCCGAAGAACTGCGGGTCAAGGAAAGTGATCGTATTCAGACCACAGTCGAGGGATTGTCTCGAATGGGCGCTCTGATTGAAGAATTGCCGGATGGATTTCGCGTCCAAGGGAGATCGCCTCTTCATGGCGCTCGAGTCCAGTCGCATGCGGATCATCGGATTGCTATGATGCTGACGGTGGCGTCAGCTATCGCCGACGGACCGACCACTCTAGAAGGCGGCGAAGCCGTGGCTATTAGCTATCCGGCCTTCTTCGACACCTACCGGAGTTTCGTTGCATGAGAGCGGCGAAATGAATCGGGACCGCACACCGGTTTTCGTGGGTATTGATGGCGGCGGATCGTCGACCCGATTATTGATCATCGATGAAGAAGGTCGAGCGCTGAAAGCGGTGCGGTCCGGTCCCGCTAATCCCCTGGTGGTAGGATGGGATCGGGCTTATGCATCATTGGACGAGGTAGCGCAGTCATGGGACCAATTCGGCTGGACTGTGGTCGGATTGGTGGCTGGATTGGCTGGATCGGATCGTGCCGAAGTCCGGGCTAAATGGTTGCAGTATTTTGACAAATGGCCGGTTGAAAAATTTTGGTTGACCGGAGACTACCGAATTGCTTGGGCTGCACTGAACCATGGTCAACCGGGGATGATCGTGGTCGTAGGCACAGGCGCGATTGTGTACGCCGAAAGTCGGCACCAGGCAGTGCGTCGAGGTGGCTACGGATGGAAATTTGGGGATTTGGGTTCAGGGATTTGGCTGGGCACTGAGGCTTGCAAGGCGGCATTAGCCCAGTGGGAAGGTGCGGGAGAAAAGAGCGCTCTGACGCAAATGGTGTCCGAGCAATTGCAGGTTACCAATCCGGTTGAATTGTTGGAATACTGGTATGGACCGCGTTTTGACCCGCGATCGGCAGCGGATTTGGCCAAAGACGTGGTGCAGTTGGCTGAATTCGATGCCGTCGCCCATGGGATTGTGACGCGAGCCGCTCGGGGTTTAACTAGGCTCATGCTCAGCGCACTCGAGCCACTCGATTGGAACTACGATCCGGTGGGTGTGACAGGAGGACTGGCCCGCGCCCTAAAACCGTGGCTGGAACGTGAATGGTGGAGTTGTGGACGCCTTGAGCCGCTCTGCGCGGTTCGTCTCGAACCGGTGAGCGGGGCGGCTATTTTGGCGAAGTTGTGGACGGAACAAGAGAGGAAGGCAGACGGTGGGACAGATTGAAGGACAAATTTGGGACAGTGCCCGGGCTGAGTTTGTAGGAGGGGTGCTGAGTTGGAACCCCGAGGGGATCATCGATGCGGTGCGCACAGCACCAAGCAGCGAGGCGCTTTTTGTTGTCCCTGGGTTCGTGGATTTGCATGTGCACGGTTCGGGTGGAAGGGATGTCATGGATGCTAGCCCCGAGGCCTTGACCACGATTGCGGTGCAGTTGGCACGCTACGGAGTGACCGGGTTTTTAGCGACGACCTTAACCGCGACGGCACAAGATTTAGCCCGAGCGGTGGATGCGGTCGCGGCCTACAAAGAATCGGACCAGGGCGCTCACATTTTAGGGATGCATTTGGAAGGTCCCTTTATCGACCCGGAACACCGCGGGGCCCAGCCTCAAGAGCGAATTCGGTCGATGGATCAGCGAGAAATGCAAGATCTGCTGCGCCGCGCCAATGGCTGTATTCGGCTGATGACCATGGCACCGGAAATGCCGGGCGGGCTGGAGGGGATTTCGTGGTTGGTCGAACAAGGCGTACGGGTCAACATTGGCCATACTGGGGCGACGTTGGAGGCGGCTGAAGAGGCGATAGACCGGGGGGCGGATGGCGTGACCCACTTATTCAATGCCATGCCGGCCCTGCATCATCGAAGCCCGGGACCGGTCGGTCTGGCGCTTTCCGATCCCAGAGTGTTCGTCGAAATTATCGCCGACGGCGTTCATATCCATCCTCGGGTGGTGAAGATGGCGTTTGCTGCCGCTCAGGGGCGAATGGTGGCGATTACCGACGGAATCTCGGCGGTGGGCTTGCCACCGGGGAAACACCACTTGGGTGAACTGACCGTGGACGTGGATGAAGTGGCCGTGCGCCTCCCTTCGGGAACCCTAGCCGGGAGCAAACTGACGCTGGATCAAGCGTATCGCAATTTAGTCAGTTGGGGAATCGATGAGGCGGTGGTAATTCCGAGTTTGACCGAAACTCCATGGCGGCGCATAGGAATGAAGGGGCACGGTCGACTGATTTCAGGGCTGTCCGCGGACTTCGTGGTGATGAACCGAGACCGCCGCGTCCTCCAAACCGTGCGTCGAGGACGACCCATCTATACTGCTCCCGCGTAATCCCTGCCGCGGGCAACAGGGCGAATCGGGCAATGGCTTAGAGGAGGCGTCGATCGCGAGCACGCGAAAGCCGCGAAACATACGAGATTCCTCGTCCTCGTCATAGCGATTCAAAAACGCCGTATTCCATTCGGGAAACGCTTCGGGACGAATTTTTGGCCGCGCTTCGCCAAAGGACGGTTTCGTATCCGTGGTTGCGTCGGCTTAAAATAGCGACAACCGCTCCCGAGACTGATCCCATTCGATTGGAGTGGAGTGGTTCGTCGGGCACAATTTAAAATCATGGACATGACCCCGACGAACCCGACCTTGCGGTCGCGGGTAAAATCTTTCGGAAGTTCTTTGGATCGCTCCCGAAATCGCCAGTTCTGTCATGTTTGACCGACGGCATGGATATGCGCCAACGCTTGACTGGACATTATGACTCCCTCTAGGGCTCTTACGCACTTTCTGTTATTACTAATTGACTAGACAATGATTAAATAGGAATATTATGGGTAGTTCCTGTTATCTACTGCTGACGCTTCGAGAAATACGCACAACATATCTATCGTCTCTGGACGGTTTGACGAGT
>DAHXNH010000405.1 GCA_027365485.1 Clostridiales bacterium | reverse complement strand
TGCCGTCTTTCTGGGTGAATTCGGTGAACCATGATCCGGCCGCTCATCCTAGAACCATCTTCTGGTCTTGAGACCGACGGAACTCGGATGACGCAGCCATCCCAGTCCATGGAACCGTGCCGATGATTTCCTGACCGCCATTTTCTCATCCGTCTTGACCCTTGGATTGACGAGAGCGGGTCTCGAAGGTCGCCCCCAATCGCTCAATTTTCACCGCGTCCTCTAGGCGAGTAGATAGGGTCGCTGATGGCCGATATCGAATTTATTAGGACAGGGTGGTTTGCCTCACCAACTCGCGCACTTCGAACCGCAGGTGCGGCAACAAGGCAACCGGGCCATTTTGGTCCATCGCCTGCTCTATACTCAGCGCAGTGGCTGGACGCCCTCTCATGGCAGGCCGCTGAGTGGCTCGATGATGCTACTCGCTTGAGCCGGTGGATTTCCCGAGCCGACAGCCAATTCCCGGATGGCAGCAGAGTTGTCGGTTTAAGACCGGCTATACTAAAAGTGCTCAACCAAGAGCAGAACCGGAAAGTGCAAGCCAAGGAGGAAAAAGCCTAAGTGACAGATCTCGCGCGCAGCTCTGCTGCAGACTACGACGTCATCATCATCGGTGGTGGTCCTGCTGGGCTTATGGCGGCTATCGCCGCCCGCGAAGAAGGCGCAAAAACCTTATTGGTCGATAAGGGAGAGCGTTTAGGAAGAAAATTAGCAATCTCCGGCGGAGGTCGGTGCAACGTGACCAACAATAAACCCTTGCCCGAACTCATGGCCAACATCCCAGGAAACGCAAAGTTTCTCTATTCTGCCTTGACTAAATTTGGAAGTCCCGATATCACGCAATTCTTTGAACGCTTAGGGATTCGTTTAAAAGAAGAAGATCATGGCAGAGTGTTTCCCGTCTCCGACAAAGCTTCGACGGTTGTCAACGTGATGGTCGAGCGGGTGTACGCCTTGGGTTGCGAGGTGTGGCTGAACCGCCCAGTCGTTGGTTTGATGGCTTCCGAAACAGGTATGGCGGTCAAATTCGAAGCGGACATGGTGCGTTGGACTCGCGCGGTCGTGATCGCTGCCGGAGGCTCCAGTGTTCCACAGACAGGAAGCACTGGCGACGCCTATCCTTGGGCCAAGGCACTTGGCCACCGTATCGTCGCCCCATATCCCACCGCGGTTCCATTGACCAGTCAATCGTGGTTTATCACGCAGTCCAGCTTAAAGGGGATATCGCTCAGAGAGACTACGCTCTCATTATGGTCAGAGGGATCCAAAAAGCCACTGGCTCAGGAGAAAGGTGATGTGCTGTTCTCCCACTTTGGATTGACTGGGCCAGCGGCGCTGCGTCTTAGTCACTTCGTGTCCACCGCTCTGAGAGCCGATCCCGCTGCTAAGTTGCGAGCGAGCATAGACACCGTGCCCGGCCTGACAGCGGATGAGATGTTGTTAGGACTTAGTGAACGTCGACGAGTGGATGGCAAAAAGCGCCTGGAAACGATTTTAGAATCATGGGTCCCTGCCCGAATGGCCACGGTATTGTTAATCGAATCAGGACTGGACGGTCGTCAAGTCTCGGGCGAAGTGTCGGGAACGGCACTGCAATCTCTAGTACAGCATGCCAAGGGGCTTTCGCTTTCAATTACCGGGACGCTTCCCTTGGAAAAAGCGACGGTCACCGGCGGTGGGGTCTCGGTTCAAGATATTGTGCCGGCAACCATGGCCTCCAAACGCTGTCCTGGGCTTTACTTTTGCGGTGAGGTGATGGACGTTCATGCGCATACCGGAGGGTATAACATTACCGTTGCGTTCTCGACGGGTCATCTCGCCGGTCAATCGGCTGCGCGCTACGCACTAGCCTTGCCTACAACGCATCTCGGTGACTCTCAGTAGATTGACACTCCCCACGCCTAAAGGCGGGGGATTCTTACGAGGAACTCACTCACGTGAGCTTTACTCGCAAAGGGCGAGCCAAACGCCCCCTATCCGGTCGCCCAAAGGTCTCCGGGTACTTGGGAAAATTGTTCGCCGAATCCTGTTTCCGTCTGGTCTTGACGACGCGATACGTTTTACGCCTCCCACGATTGTGGGAGACAACCGCCAACGTATCCAATTTTCAAAGGGCAAACACATAGTTAGTCTACCACGAAACGACCTGGGTATGGCATGCAGGGAAAAACCTTCGCCTCACGGCGAGCGCCTGATATCCCCATAGCTAAAGCAAGGGGTTTTACGGCGCGTTGGATAAAGTGGTGCCCTGTGCCAAGACAGTGTTAAAACCCTAACGTGCGAGACGGTTCCCTCCCTGATCTATAGATTGCGTCACCATATCTTTGGGATTCGCGGTGGATCCTGGGGTGTCTTCTTGGA
>DAHXNH010000351.1 GCA_027365485.1 Clostridiales bacterium | reverse complement strand
TGATCGGTCAGGCAAGCATCGACGGGAAACAGTGCAGGAAAAATCATCCCGCTTGCACCGGACCACCCGTCCTAGGACTGACGCCATGAGTGGGCCGATCGAGGCCCACTCAAAAAAGCTTTCCTTGGGCTTCTCTGCCTGAAGAATTCAGACCGAAGTCTATCGATTCTCCCGTGATGCTAGTGGTGAGATCGATCCAGTCCCCGAACGGCATACATTCCCTATTTCAGTCTGCAAAAATAACTCTACCCCAAACCGGGTCCACCGAATATATACCTTAATCTTAACTCTTAAATAGATGGGCCAACGTGGTAGGCAAGTCACGCAAATTTCGCACGACCACGCTTGGTCGTACCCCGAGCTCCTCCGGCGGCCGCTCTGCACGATTGACCCAGATCGTGCGGAATCCAAAGGAGGTCGCTCCCGCAATATCCCACCCATTTGACGACACAAAGGCGACGGTGTTGGGGGCCTCTCCAAACCGGCCCGAGATACACTGGTAGGCCTTAGGGTGGGGCTTAAATCGACGTGACGGCGCGACGCTCAGCACTGCCTCTAGATAGGGATCCAACCCGGATGCTTGCACGCCAGCCGCCAACATTGCCGGATCCCCGTTTGACAAGATGACCCGCGTATGACGTTCCAGGGCCTGCAATGTGGGCGTCGCGTCGGTAAAAGCCTTGGGCGTCCACCAGGCTCGGTTGAGTTGCGTGATCGCAGCCGCGGAAATCTCTAAGGACAAGCTCGCCAGCGCGTACTTCAACGCATTCGCCGTAATCTGCTCGAACGCCGTGTAGCGATCCATGACGGTGTGCAAAAAGGCGTATTCCAATTGCTTTTGCCGCCATAGGTCCAGTAATTTCCGGGCATGTCCTGGACCCACCACCTCGGCGCAGGCTTTTTCGATGGCACCGACATCCCAAAGCGTTCCATACGCGTCAAACACGACGATCATCGAGGCTCCCCTCTCTGACTACTGCCACAACTTCAAAGACTCCAATGTTTCTGATTCCGGCACGATCCGAGTATCCGGTGGGCCGTGTGTCGGGTGAGGTGGAACTGAATCGCGATCGTCGGCCGTTGCTTCGGGGGTAACATGTGCCCATACATCGGTGAACGTCACGACGTCGATGATCGTTTCGACCTCGTGACGTTCACCTCGATAAGACACATGCTAGCCTCTAGTTGAGGTTATCGGGGCAACGATTAATAACCACCCCTCCGGCACCGCCATGATACTGGAGAGGTCGCCTTAGACCCTATACCCCTTAACACAAGGCCGAAACTTCGGACCGGCAGAAGCGCCCAGCCGCCATCGCCAATTTCACCAAAATCGGCAACAACCAATGACCCATACGCCCAGATCGTCATTGTTCTCCTTGCACGGTCGTCGGCAGGCCGGCGCGCTAGCGGGTCCCCGGGGATGCACACGACACGGTGTCTAGCCTGGGCGCAACACGCACGAGAAATCCCCAGCCTGGGCGCTCAAATTTTTCCGGATGACCGACGTCACCATACGAGCGTGTCCCAAAACCTGCCCGTACCATACGCATCGGGCCCGTGGCGCCTATTTGTCCGACGGATGGCGTGGCGGACGCCACCAGTAGTGTCGGTGATCTGACGCTGCTCGTGCACGATCCGCCATCGCTAAAATCACGCCGGCCCCGACCGATCCTGCGAGTTGAATGGTCTCCGCGATTTCAGCCTCCGAAGCTCCCGCTTTCTTCGCACCTGCGAAGTGACTAACCGCTCACGGTTCACAGTGAAGCGCTAATACTAATGCCAAATGCATCAATTCCTTGGTTTTAGCATCTAAGGCACCCGAGGCATGTGCTTCGGCGAAATAGGCCTTATAATGTTCGCTCCCGGTATAATATAAATCCGGCAGGTTTGGCATCAATTTCTCCTCCTCATTTGGCGATGACAGGGAAGTCGGTCGACGGTGGATAGGCCGGATTGCGTAAAATTCCAAGCTGTGCAATTTGCTGCGTTAGCGAGCTAAAGTATGGTTCATCGATTGTCCGGCAATCGGGAATATACAGTCGTCGCAATTGCGCGCGATAGTATGCTAAGGACCAGAGAGTGCACTGAGCGGGTACGGCGTTTAGCTCGGACAGCCCCGCCTTATGGGACGCCGGCTTAGAGAAGAGGCGTCAGGCGACCCATTGGAATTCCAGACGATGGGTCTGACTCCACCGTATCAGTTGCTGGTTGCGGGATAGGGTGACGACACTCGCCAGCGCCACCGACCCGGTTTTGGACCAACTCATGCCCTTATGTTTTTGTCGTCCGGCTACGCACAGATCGTTGGCTTTCTCCCCGCGAT
>DAHXNH010000343.1 GCA_027365485.1 Clostridiales bacterium | reverse complement strand
CTTGGGTTGTCAAGACCTGGCCGAGTTGGGGTTCAAGCTGGCTCCATGCCTGGTCACCCAGGGTCAGACGTACCCGGTTCATTTCGCGTTCAAAGTTCATGGGTGTCGGGGGCACATGTGCCTGAGGTCGTTGCTGGTCCGCCGGTAAAATCCGACGCTCTAAGAGCAGTAGCTGCTGTTGCAGGTAGTTCATATCGACCGACGAAACATGGCCCTCAGACACCATGTATTGCTCTACAGCCCGTACTTGATCGCTCGAAAAAGAGGCCCCTTGTTTTGACAGGATGCGGGTCAATGCAGGTTCCAGTGTTTGAAGCGCTTTTTTTAGCAAGTCCTTGCGAACCACGTCCATTTCATTCTCATAGCTCAAACGTACCACCACCCGCACGGAGATACCTATAGTAAACGACATTTTCCCACCTAATGCTATTCCCTCGTAGATTCGCGTTTTTCTCCCGTACACATCGCTGACGTCAGGTAGTGCCTATTAGGGAACCTTGGTGCGGGGGTCTCTCGACATATCCTCTGTCGTCGCCGATTCCATCGAATCGATGCCGCCATGATCGGGCGTAAAACGCCCACTTGTTATCCCGGCTATTATCACTATGCTGGGACCAGTGGAAGAAGGTGGGAGAAAATGAGAGACGTGCTTAATATGCTCTTCGTCGTCATGGCAATCCTAGCCATCCTGGGTTTTATCGCGCGTCTCAGCATGAAAAACGGGACCAGAGTCATTGTCTTGATGGCGTAACACAAAGCTAGTAGAAACGAATATAGAGGAGGTGAACTACTCCCATGTACCTGAACACGGCGGAATTGAGGGTACCCGTATGATACCAAGTCCTAAGCACCACTCTATTTTCACAGATTTTGCATGAAATCCACCTGCTGTAAGTCCTGAACTCGATTCACCGGATCTCCATCGCTGAAGGATCTTCGTGTCGCAATGCCCTTTGTGTTTGGCCTATTGAGCTATCGATTTCTGCTGTCAAGTCTCACGCTGTTTGGCCAAAATTTGGTGGGATTTTCTCAGATTCGCTGTCCGCCCGTATTTATTCGGCCCGACGCTCTGTGCGTCATGGTATCGCCCCAACGAACACGCCTCCAGAGTTCGCAGAGCCGCGCCATGCGCGCTCTGGACCCGCGTCCGCTGGGACAAGGACCCCTTGACAAGAGCGTCCGGCCCCCGAAGTCTAGCATCGGTCACCGTGTCCAGGGGGCGTCGATCGTCCGGACAGCCAATTCGAGACTTTCTTGGCCAAATAACGTAAGACGTAACAAGAATGGGGAGCAGATCGATCGGGCAACCTAGGATCTCGAGTATCTGCCTTTGTTAGCGCCGATGGGCCAGTCGTGCCGCAACGCATTCGGCAGTTAGTGTTGCAGCGGCGCGTCATCGGCGCGGCACGGATCTATGGTCGGCGGATGATTACGCTACCCATGTGGGTGTGGGCGGGGCAGTCCGGTCCCGAATCGGCCTTGCGGAATACCATGATGGTGCCGCCGCAGGCGGCTGAAAGGGCGCCAGACCGAGGTGTCCGAACCGAATAACAAAACCAGTTTCCTGGTGACCTGATAATACGATCCGGCCCGTTAATCCCCTAAGGATTGCTAGCATCAGATTCGTGACGACGGCCATAGGCAGCCGAATCAATTACATAATCCGGATTTGCCTCCATATGACGAAGGTCCGCCGGAAGACCCGCGGTAAAAAGTCAAGCACTATTTTTTGACCCTGCGGGCGCAAACAAGCAACACGAATCTAACCGGTTTTTAATAACCAGTTAATGGCAGGGAGGAAATGGCAATGACCGATGGTGCGACGACCTTACGAACCGAATCTCCTTCCGTCGTAGAGTTGATTTCGGGTGAGCAACCCGAAGATCACGCTGGTCAATTTGCGTGCCGTCAGCACCAGCGCGCGTTTATGCTGGTGGTGAACGGCTCCTTCGAACTTTCGGGCGTAAAACGCGTGAAATTCCGGGTCGCGCACACGAACCCGGTCGGCCGCTTCGATCAAGTAATACCGCAAATAGGTATTGCCCGACCGCGTAAGCGGTCGATCTTCCGCGTCAAAATGGCCCGATTGATGGGCCCGCCACGTCAGCCCCGCATATTTCGCCAGGGCGTCGTCCGAAGGGAACCGGGCAATGGGCCCGATTTCGGCCACAATGCCCGCACTATAGACCGGACCAATACCGTTTATCGAGGTCAAGGTTTGCGGGATAGCCGCCAGATCTCGGGCAATCGCCTTATCGATCTGCCGGATTTGACTCTCCAACGTCCGAATGGTGTCCAAATGCATCACCAAGCTGAACTGGCGCGCCTGGGTTTCCTGGGGTCGGAGGCGAAAGGCCTTTTGCGCCAACCGCTGCAGACTCTGGGCAATATCCTCCGGCGCTTTCAGCGCCGGCCCGCCAATCGCCGCGATTTCTTGCGCGATGGTGGCCAAGGGCGTCGTCGCCAAGCGGTCGGGCGTATATTGGGTCAAGACGTGTTGCGAGGCCCGGCCAAAGACATCCGAGAAAAACGGTTGATCGGCATCTTTGGCCAGGGCCCGATATCCGGCCCACAAGCAGAACAATTCGTTCAGGGCGCGGTTTTTCTCCCGAGCCACGGTTTGTCCCAGGTGAAAGCGATGCCGGGTGACGACCCGCAAGGCCGTATACCGGGGATCCGGGGCCGGTGCGGGGCGCAAGCGCCCAAACCGGATGGCATCGGCAATCAAAAACGCATCGCTGGGATCGGTTTTGGCGCGATCCACATAGGTTTTGCGAAATCCCTGCACGATGCTCGGATTAAGCAAAAACCATTGGGGTTGCCACCGTTGCAAAGCCGGTGTTTGGGCCAAGGCTTCAAACAGCGGCCAATGGTAGACCGAGGTGGATTCCAGTCCGACCGCCAAGTGATCGACGTCGTCGGCCTGGGTGGCCAACCATTCGATCAATTGATCGATGCCCGTCCGATCATTGGGGACGCGCAAGCGCCCTTGCGCCCGCCCATCCATCGTCATGGTGCATACGACGTGTTCGGATTGACTCACATCGATCCCAACATACAAGGTCAATATCATACAAAGCACCTCCTTTCTTGGGATGGTGCGACGGATTCGTCGCGATCCGGAAAGGGAACCGGTCGACGCCCGCTGATGGGCGATGCCACCTCGTTATCAGCCGTCACGCTCCGTCGAGTTGTGCGACGGCACCGGTGCCAAGGGTGCCCTCGAGGGAGGGCGGCAACCCGCGCGTTAGCTTCCCATCAGCCGGTCGACCACGCAGTCTTCGAGAGCCTTCTGACACCATACCGGTGTCCCGCGAGGCAGGAGCGAACTAGCGTCAGTCGTCCGGATCAGATCCAGCATCATCGACCGGGTCTTGCAACGCAAGACAGATATTTCCAGATCGGGCTCGGTTGGGATGCGGGCCCTGGCCAGGGCCCGCATCCCAACCCTGAGGACTTACTTCATTAAGAAGCAGGTCCAAGCCTAATATCTTTATACGAGGAGCGAAATCAGAGATGCAACGCCTACTGGTCGTCGATGATGAGAAGGCTATCGTGGAATTGGTTACGTATCATTTGATGCGTGAGGGATTTCAAGTGGAGACGGAAGACGATGGGCACCATGCCGTGGAACGGGTCACACGCGAAACGTTTGATCTCATTATCCTTGATGTGATGTTGCCGGGAATGTCTGGACTCGATGCTTGCCGTGCGATTCGGCAAACGACGGACGTGCCTATTATTATGTTAACGGCA
>DAHXNH010000338.1 GCA_027365485.1 Clostridiales bacterium | reverse complement strand
CGGCGGCACGTCCCCCCATAGCGCGACCATCCAGTCTCTGGGTTTGCAGGGGTCTCGCCGAAGGCTCGCTTCTTTCGCGATCCATGGCCGAATTATTTGGTACGCACTCATAATTAACGTCAAATGACACTTGCTTCTGGGCACACTGCGTTGAACACTCGCCGATACTAAGAATTTGTTCAAATTATTTTTCGCGGGTCCTCAGGGTGGTCGCTTGCGGCACGGAAGCATTTTGCATCCGTTCTCGAGGGATTACGATATACTTTGGCTTAATAGTGGATGGGTGGCTTCTGGTCGTCGATGGATGGACGAGAATTCGTAAGCACCCAGTAAGGTACGGTTACGCCTCAGAGAGGAGCCAATGTTTCCCATGGCGCATCAAACCCAGGTGACGGTCAAGCATCTTTTGAGTGGCGGGCCACCTCTCGTTCTACGCGTAAGCCTGATCGCCTTCGTGGCATTTTTTGCGTTTGCGATCCCAATGGAGGTGTGGTTGCGCCAAGGCTTTACGGGAGATGTCTGGTGGGTCTGGAAAGCGGGCCAATGGATGGCTGAACATCATCATATTCTGCTCTCGGACCCTCGGTTGTGGAACGGGGCGGCCTTAGCGGGAAAACCCTGGGTCAATTTGGAATGGGGCTGGGAATGGCTGCTGTACCGGACTAACCCCCATTTGCAGCCGTGGCGGTTTGTGGGTTTGGCGTTTCTGTGTTCGCTGGGCCTGCTCGCCAGTTTTTCGTGGGCCATCCGCACCGTGGCGCCGCGGTTAAAATTCGAATGGGTGATATGCCTCTATCTGCTGTATAGTGCGCTGTTCCTCACGGTCGATTTTAAATTACGGGCCGAAATGTTCTCTTACCTCGCGTTTCCCGTGCTGCTGAGTCTCTTATGGCGTGGCCGCCAGGACGAGCGCTGGCTGTGGATTCTCTGGCCCCTGACGCTGATCTGGGCCAACGTGCATGGCAGTTGGCTCATGATCCCCGTCTTGATCGGCCTCGAATGCGTGGCAGCGTTACGGCATCATGCCTGGCCCCGAGCCTTACGGTTGCTGCTGGTCCTGGGTGGCGTTGTCGCGGTGGTGATTGGATTTACGCCCGAACACTTGCGGACGATTACGTACGCTCTGTGGCTCGATCGCAATCCTGAAATTAACGGTCATATTGCTGAATGGCTGTCTCCTAATTTTCATGTCGTCTGGTTTTCGGGGTTGGCAGGCTTGGCGCTCGCGGCGGGTTTGTGGCGAGGTCGGCAACGGATCGCGTATCCTTTCTTGCTCGATCTGTGGCTGGCGGGCATCGCGTGGATGTTCTTAGACTCGGTGCGTATGGTGACGTACTTCGGCTTCGTTTTGATGCTTTGGGTCGCTTATGGCTTGGGAACCTATCCTCGACTGCAGGAGACTCCACACTCGACCGGAAATACAACACTGCGGCTAACCATTTGGGGGGGCCTGGTGGGAGCTTGGGGGATAGCCAGCCTAGTGCTTATGGCCTCCATTCCGGCCGCGTTTCTCACGGATGCCGTTCCGACGTCGGTGATGCACTGGATGACGCACCATCGGCATGGGGTGATTTTCAATCCCTATACCGATGGGGGCGATTTGATTGCGCACAACGTCACCGATGTGTATATTGATGGACGGACCGACTTTTACCTGTATAATGGAGACCGCTTTCAAACCTATGTGCAAGTGATCTCGGGCAGCATTTTACCCGGCCGATTGGCTCGGGAGTTCCAACGTCAGCGGATCGGCTGGATTGCTTGGCCTACGAAGACCCTCCCGGAAGTGCTCGCGGTCCTGATCCAGGAAGCCCATTGGCCCCCCCTCTATCAGGCCCATGGCTGGACGATCTATGCCCGACCCGGGACCGATCTTAGGACCGCGTCGACCTGGACCACGGGCGAGGTGTCCTCCTCCTCAGGACGGGGGATCTTTCGAAAGGCCAAGGCGCTGCCACAAGCCATTCGAGCCCCGGTTGCGTTTGGCGCGTCGATTGCCCACATCTTCCCTGACGACGCTTTCCGCCATGGCATTGATGGCGACCGCTAGCCGACACGTGGGTTCGGCGACCAATAAGGGCACGCCTTCGTTGGCGGCGCGTACCGGAATAGTGCCCTCACTCGGGAGCTCGTAATTGATGGGATGCCTCAAAATCGTGCTGACATCAGCCGAAGAGATGCCCGTTTTCGACCCGCTCCGGTTCAGCACGACGCGCAGTTTGTCGGGGGGATAGTGAAACCCGTCACTGAAGAGTTGCAATGCCTGTCCGACGGTCCGAAGAGCGACAATGTCCGGAGTGCAAACGGTCAACACCACATCGCTGAGATCGAGCACCGTGATATTAGTGTCGTCATAGCCTGGCGCTAAGTCTACCACCACATACGTATACAGTTCTTTCAGGCCGTGGAGCAATGCGAGGATATCGTCGGCCCGGATGTCTTCGGCTTCCTCAGGGTGCAAAGGGGCGGCCAGCACCCAGACGTTGGGGGCAAATGCCGTGACCACCCGTTGGATCAACGGCAGGTCCATGGGGCGACCCACTAAATCATGTAGGGTGGCTTGAGGTGTGAGTCCCATCATTAGGGCCACATCTCCGAAGGCGACATCGAGATCGACCAGCACCACTTTTTCGTGACGTTTTTGGGCGAGGGCGACGGCCAGGTTGACGCTGATGGTCGTTTTGCCGACGCCACCTTTAGACGAAAAGATGGTGAGTAATCGCCCGACAACCTTCGGTGGCCCGGCCAGCGGCGTCGCCACGCGCTCTATGGCCAAAAACAGTTCATCTGGCCACGTCGCCTGGTCTACCAAGTCGCGCGCACCAATACTCAACGCTCGGCGAGTGGCCATGAGATCCGAAGCCTGCGCAAAATAGACCCGGGGATACGTCGCTTCAGCCAGTTGATTCACCCACCCTGGATGGGCTGCCACTAGGGCATCGTCGACGAGCAGGGCCCCAGGCTTTTCGCGACCGCATTCTTCTAACGCGGTGCGCAGATCATTCGTGGTCCCTAATAACACCGCGTTGGGGTATTGACGCACGGCATCGGCGAGGGCAGTGCGATCGGCATCATTCGCTGCAATATAGACCGAAAACATCGGAAGCCCCCTGCCTCTAATAATTTTCAAATGGGTTGATAAAGGGTTACAGTTAGAGTGTAGTATATACGAGGGGAAATTCCGAGTGCGCAAATTCTTGCAGAGACGATGGATACGCGATAATCAGGGGCAGGCCTTGGTGGAGTTTGCGCTTGTTTTGCCCTTACTGTTACTGTTTTTGTATGCGGTGATTCAGTTTGGACTCATTTTCTACGCGTTCATCACGATCGAAGAGGCTACTCGAGAAGGGGTGCGCTTGGCCAGTTTAGGCGAAACCGCCACGCAGATCGGCCAAGCCATCGATAGCCAAGTCACGGGAGGGGGCCTGAGCCCGAGCGCGACCACGTCGTCACAGTACATTCCGCCGGGACACAAACGGTCGACGACTGACCGACTGGCCTGGGGTGTGCAAGTGCAACCGTCGAATTCCAGCACCCCTTCAACAATTTCAGTGCAAGTCGCCTATCTGTATCCCGTCGTCATTCCGGTATTTGGGCCAGCGAATTTTCAGTTGCAGCAAACCTATACCATGGCGCAGGAAGATCCGCACAATCCTTCCATTCCGGTCGCACAAGAAGGCCCAGGACCTTTAGGGTCATAACGGGGTACGATGAAATTTCTACTTGCAATTATGGGAGGACTTACGGGAGTCAGGGTGGGTGCATGCGCATTGCCAAGCGTTTGGCCGTGATGCGGTGGGTGTCATCGGGGTCGCCCCGATGGGTTGGTGTGCCCGCATGGGCTTGGTTCTTCTTGCTTCACGAGGGGGGCATCTTTTTCTGCTGGGTCTTACCCTATCCACAGGTTCCCCTTGCGTATTTGAAAGCCCAAGAAGCCTTCTATCCGACGGGCCATTTCTGGTTTCGTTGGGATAGTTTGTGGTATATGGTAATTGCAGCTCATGGCTACGGGCATCAACCGGCTGCCCGAGCATTTTTCCCGTGGGTTCCTCTGCTGATTCACGTCACCGGGGTGTGGGGGGCGTGGGCGCTGACCCAGGGCGCGTTTGCGGGGTCCTTGGTGCTGGCTGCCCGGTTATTTGGACGCCTGGGACTGTCCCAGGGTCATGAGCGTTATGCGCTTCTGCTGTTCGCGATGAACCCTGCGATGATTTTTTACGCTACACTCTACGCTGAGCCCTGGACGGTCTTCTGGACTCTGGTGGCCTTGGAATGCGGACACCGTCAACGCTGGATGGGCGCTGCGGGCGCAAGTGCTTTCGCTGCTATCACTCAAGCAACGGGCCTTTTGGTGGGCCTCTTCCCCCTCTTAGTGTGGGGCAGTGCCGTGCACCGAAGGGCGTGGAAAGCCTCTTGGGGGCCGATGTTCTGGGGTGTAGGGGGCTTGGTCGGTCTCACCGGTTACACGGTCTACTTGGGCGTTCGATGGCATCAACCGTTCGCTTGGATGAGTGCCCAGGGACGATTTTGGGGCGGGCATTGGGTGTGGCCGTGGCAGCAATGGATGCAAGGATTGCTGTACGGGGAGGACCATGGCGCGATCTTATTGAGGGGATTGCTGTGGCTGGCGATGACTCTCTTCGGAATAGGGACGGTGAGGCTCTGGGTAGGGCTGCGAGGCTCTGCTCTCGAGATGTGGGCCTTGGCCCTGTATGGGACGGTCGGAGTACTCGTTGCGCTGAGCTTTGAGGGACAATGGCCCTTGCACAGCGCGGTGCGCATTGCGAGTATGTATTTCCCCATGTATGTCGGACTCAGTCGCCTGCCCGCATGGCTCCGCAGCGGGGCGGCCGTGATGCTTGGGAGTCTCGCTGTGCTTGGAACAATCCTATTTACGCATGGATGGTATTTCCAGTGAGAGACTCGGAGGCCCTTGAGATCGCATGTCGACCAGCATTGTTGCTTAACGTTACCCACATCATTTTGGCAGCAGAGATCAAAATACTCTGCAAATTATCGCTTAAACCATGGACTTCTCAGCGAGAAATTATTCGACCTGTACGGTTGCTCGAATAGTCAGCATACCGTCAGCTCGCGAAGGCGTTAGGCCACCCATTGCCACCCCAATTGCTAGTCCTGGCACCATCGATCGCATTCATGATTTCGGAGGAGAGTCGTCGTGCTCGTCAAGCGAGTCGACCCGTCTGACGACCCACTCATTCCCTTGTGTTTTTGTCGATCCGCCACACACCGATCGTTTGCCTTTTCGCCGCGGTTGCTGGAATTGCGCAAGCCCAAGGCGCGGCGTAAAGCATAGCAAGGAATCTTCTCGTGATGACGCTGCAAATAGTCGACGGTTTGATCGAGCCATTGCTGACTTTTGATGCGATCGGCGCTGAGGTGCTGTAAGTACGTGATGGCATCGTCCACCCGTCCGAGCCACAGGTAGTCCGCGAGGAGGTGTAGGACCTCTTTACGGAGGGCTCGACCGGCCAGGGCCATACCGGGGTACTCGCCGCACTTCTTCTCGAGATGAAACCAATCTATATGGTCGGCATTAAAGATTGATGGTTTAGCCGTCCACTCGACGGTCAAATTCGGGACTGATTTTTTCCTCCGGTTTCCAGTATCGTGTAGGGAACGATCGCTGGATGGGGGCATACGATGAAAACACCGAAATGATTGGACCCCATCGATAGAGACCAGGCGCTGCAGGAACTCGATGGCGCGTTGCATTCTCGCGAGAATGTACGCTTGCACGAACGCTACCAGGTGGTGAATATGGTCGTGCAGGGCCATTCCTACCAAACGATCAGCCAGATGGTCAAGCGGTCAATGACCACCATTGGCCGTTATGTGGAGGCCTACCGCCAGGAGGGATTGAGCGGCTTGGCGATGATCCGGCCGACAGGTCGGCCGCGGCGCTTGACGGAGGCACAAGAGCAACAATTATACGACATGATTGTGGAAAAGACGCCGGCGGACGTAGGCTTTCCGGCAGAAATGAACTGGCGG
>DAHXNH010000323.1 GCA_027365485.1 Clostridiales bacterium | reverse complement strand
TGCACACTGTGCGCCCCGCGGTACAGCGAGCCCTAAAACCGTGGTGGGTACTAGCTCGCAACATTCCAGACCCCGTCTTACGCGAACAAGCCCTGTCCTCTCTGGTCTCCAAGCAGTTTCACTGTGAAGGCGGTGCCGTCTTAGCCGCACCTTCACGCGACGCCGAAAGCCGGGTCTTCGCTTTCCTCATCCCCTATCAAATTTTGTGCGACTATTTAGACACGGTCACCGACCGAGGCCCCTCAACCGATCCCGCCGATCTTCGCCAACTTCACCAAGCATTGCTGGATGCCCTGGATCCCGAGAGACCCGCGACCGATATCTATCGTCTCCATCCGCAAGTCGACGACGGCGGCTACACCCTCGCTCTGATCCATGCTTGTCATCTGGCTCTGGCGCGAATTCCGAGTTATGTTGCGGTAGAGGAAGACGTTCACCGCTTAGCCCTGTACTATATTGACTTGCAAGTCCTAAAACACGGACCCGTCAACGATCGCGTGCATCAATTAGATTCGTGGTATCAAGCTTTGGACGGGCCTCGATTTGGTCTCAGCTGGTGGGAATTTGGGGCCGCGGCCGGTTCTACACTGGGCCTGTTCGCCCTGTTGGTACTGGCTCTCGAAACCCAACCCTTGGCAGCTGTGCGCGACCGCGTCCTGGCCCTTTATTTTCCCTGGATGGGTGCACTGCATATTTTGCTAGACTACTACATCGACCAAACCGAAGACCAAATCGGTGGCGATCTAAATTTCGTTAGCTATTACCAATCCCGAAAGGCTATCGCCGATCGCTTGGGTCATATCTATCGTACGACCTTAGAATACACCCATGCTCTTGCCGACGGTCCGTTCCACCGCTATGTGGCTCAGGGCCTTCTCGGTTTTTACCTAGCGGACCCTAAGGTGGGCCGTCACCTGGGCGGGGTGCCCATCCAGTTGCTTCGACGTGGGGGGATCACGTCGGTGGGAGTCTATTTGGCGGCTCGACATGGCCGTTCTCCGTGATCACCATAATCGCGTCATCGTCCGCCAAGCAATTAAGCCACCGTGGCTTCGCTCTTGGCAAATCCAAGCACTTCAAGTAAAGTAACGATGTAGGTGAGGCTCTGCTTTGGCGGCGGGCCTCCTAAATGTTTTGCGAATGGTTCCACCAAAGTTTAACAAATATTGCCGCCGTACGACAAATCAGTAGGCAGAGTCCTCTTCAAGCATTCAACCTTCCTGCCAGAACGCGCCATTTCTGCACGTCTGAGAGCCCTTACTGAAAAACCCTGGTGAGTAGGGAATGATTCCTGCCATGCAGGACGAACCATTAGGTGAAGCGTCCCCTACGTCTCACCAGGGTACACCCCAATGGTGTCAGGTTAGGATTCGCCACATAACGCGGAATAGTCAGTGAATAATGGGCACGGGGATGGGGTGGGTTCGATGTGCTGGCGAGGTTCGATGAATTTGTGGGCGATCGATACAGAGTCACGCAGATTCGAATCTCAATCCCTCACTTTAAGGTGAACGCGCGCACGCTTCGCCCTCGCATCGCATAGCGATGCGAGGAACATCCATAAGCACTCGCTGGAGGATGGTAGGATCTATGGTGGTTTGGCTGGTTCTAAACGCTTCGGCGTCTTTCCGGGGAATACTTATTGCCCCGCGGTTTCGGTTTACGAGGATAGGACCGATCGGGGATGATCGGCACTACGTTGGCCTGCTGTTTTGGCCAACTCGTTTTGGCATCAGTCTGACCAACTAGCCTGGCAACGGATTTCTCCCAGTCATCGTATCCGAGCGCATTCCGGCCGCACTTGAGCCCAGGCCCTTGAATCATTCGGGATTGGCGTAGGCTCATAGTCCTGAGCCGTTCACCAATCCCGAATCCCCGCCCTTGGGGCGGCTGAAGCAGCATTCTCGAACGATGGTCCGGTGCCCGTCCGAAAGTCCTCGGCGCAGTCCGGGGATGGCATGAAAGTTAGCTGAAGTGATGACAAATTGCATTAGCGCCAACACCTGCATGGATTCCACCAGGTTCCAATACGCCTGAATTCGACGGTCGGGATCGGGGTCCAACACGATCGCGATCCCGCGGTCTTTCCATAAGCCCACGGCGACACTCGTGTTGATTTTATCCTTCGCATGTTTGCGGCGGACTTCGCCCCGCGCGCGACGTTCCTCCCATCGCATCTGGGCTTCGTGTTCGATCAGTGCCGCCATGTTACTGATCACGACGGTGGCCTGGTGCTCTTGGGCAATCACTTCGGGCCGAATACCCGAAAAATTCTCAAGTTCCCAGTCGTTTTTCAGAATATCGTAGTGCGTTTCGACGCCTCAGCGCAAATGGTACACCGCTTCGGCTTGCTGATAGAGCAGCAATGTGGCCGGCACATTGGTAATCAAAATTTCCTGGTTCCCATTGGCCAACGTGATCTTGATCACGCGGAGACGCAGGACCGTGCCCACGGGCAAGGGATTGCCCGCGCGGGCCAATTTTTGGGCCCGGCGCTTGGTGACCACGAGGGTTATCCAGCCGTCCTTGGCCACTGGGCCAAACTCTTCAAGGCAAAAACTCTCCTTGACCCGCATCAAGAACTGGGCTCCCATCTGCTCGAGCTGCATGCAGAAGGCTAATCCCGGAAAGTCCTCGGCGCAGTCCAAGGATAGCCGCGGTCGAAGAGCCATAAAATCGGTAGCGACTGAGGAACCAGGCCGTAAACGGCCTGCATGTTCCGCAAGGCAAGATCCCGTTCCGACGCGTCATACCGATCCAGCACGGCACTGAGACAGATCACATTTGCCACATCGTAGGCGTGGGACATTTGGGCCCGCGCCAGCCCCGGATCCTGTTTTCCTCCGGTTTCACCATATTCCTCGCGGAGTTTGGGTGTATTCGGAATTTCTAACGTGATCCCATCGATCGCCACGGGAATCATCCCCCCAATGACAGTGTAATTATTGACCGCATACCAACGGCGGACAAGAGTGTCATTAAGATCGACAAAGGCGTTCGGATCCAGTTTTTGTCGGGCTTCGGGAAAGGATGGTTTCGTATACGACGTCACGGCGGGAAGATGGTGATGAAGAAAGTTCGATAATTCGACGCTCGTCGTGAGAACTAACCGATTCAAAATGATACTTATGAGGCTCACCAACCCGACTTTGCGCTGCTGGGAAAAGTCCTGGGGCTTTTGAGCATAAGTGCGCTGAAACTCCGGAGACTCAAGACGGGCGGCTATCTTGGGTATTCTGATCGATCTTGACCAGTGATTCTGAAAAGTACTGGCCACCGATTCCACTAAATACTGTCCACGGATTCTGAAAACTACTGACCGGCAGTTCTGATGATAGTGACCACCCTCGCGTTGGGGATACCAGGATTTCCAGAGTGGAGGTCGAAGCCTCTGATGGGGCTTGACCCCACTCTAAGGAGATGACTGGATGCCGAAACGGGGGCTTCCCATGCATCAAATTCGAGAAATCTTGCGCTTGCACTATGAGCACGGTTGGGCCGATCGCGCAATTGCCCGGGCGCACAGCATGAGTCATGTGACGGTGGGGGATCTAGTCCGACGCTTTGAGCAAACCTCCTAGGCCCCTAAATTACCACCGACAGAGTTGCGGATGATGCTGTTTCACAAAGTTTTGCACCTCAACCGCGGTCGTGTGGTCGATTCGATTTAAGATCATGCCGACGACGGCGGGCACATCCCACGTCTGGTGCCGTGAAAAATCTTCGGGACGTTGGAGGCAGGCCTCCCGAAACTCCGGGGCTTTCAGGCGCTCCGCGATTTGTCCGAAAACCCGCTAGGCAATGGTGAACATGACGACATTCCTCCTGTTGTCTAGTTTGGAACAGCAGGATAGCAGGTGGTTCGTCCAAAGCCCCCGCCCCAATCACCGTCGCCCATAATCAACCAACAATTCGGTATAACCAGACAACTATGTGATGGCCTTAACTTGACACCATTGCTGGAAGAGGAGAAGATCGTACTGGTGACTGCGGTAGCTGTACCGAAGGATTGGGCTGAAGCGTGGCAGACGGAGCAGGAACGGGACGTCAATGAACCGAGGGAACTGGATGAGGCGCCATCGGCGCTAGGCGGCCTGATGCGGCGAGATGGACGCTGACTTTAAATCGCTTTCTCCGATTCGCCGGCCGAGATTGCCAAATGGCTGCTGATCGTGCAGCGGCCTTGGCGAGACCAGAAACCAAAGCAGCTACCCACGAAATGTCTCATACTGTTGCTGGGAACCTGCCAGGATGAAATGCTTTTGGCGGAACGGCAGGCGTTTTTAGCCGAGTGCTCGACCCCTCCGGGGGAGTCCCACACCGGCAAGCTTACTCTTGTATTTCGCATTCTCCACGAAGAGAGTACGTTGCGTTACGGAATCAAGGAGATCCCGAAGCGCGGATGAGGTTTGCACCGATGGCTTGGGAAGTGTCCATCGCACGGCTTATGAGTCGACTCGCAAGCAACTGGCATTGCTTTAAATGGAGATCGCTGAAGAAGGCGACCGTAACCATGACGGCACCAAAGCTTATCACTGCGGCGCCAGGCCCAATAGCGGAAGGAGTCGATGACCTGCCTCTTTGAGGAGTGTCTGCCGCCACACCGAGAATGGCATTGCTGCAGGATGAAGATTTTAGGAATGGGCCACCTCTCCTTTCAATGCTCGGCATCTCAAGTGGCGGAAAAGCCACTCTCGGGTCACTTTAGCCAAAGGTGCAACGGGCCTGTATGCCTTTGGGCAGCATCACGCGGCGATAGAGATAAAAAAGGAGAAGCATATGACACCGAATATTCCGTGGTATCCACTGAAATTCGAACCCATCTACCAGTATCGGATTTGGGGAGGCAGACGGCTGAGCAAGCATCTGTCCGCACCTTTGCCTGGCGATGACGAACCCATCGGCGAAGCATGGTTGCTGAGTGATCGCGATGACCACCCCAGTCGCGTGGTCGATGGACCGTTCAAGGGATGGACCATCCAACAATTGCTGAAGGAATCGCCGGAACAGGTGTTGGGAAAACTGGCTTGGCGCTTTCGGCGATTTCCCTTGTTGCTGAAGTTTCTTGACGCGCGCGACCTGCTCTCAGTTCAAGTGCATCCATCCGATGAACAAACAGAGTACCTGCCAGCGGGTGAGCAGGGGAAGACCGAAGCATGGCTGGTACTAGAAGCGGGGGCGAAAAGCCGGGTTTATGCGGGTTTGAAGGAAGGCGTCAGCCGAGACGATCTGATCCAGGCATTGGCGAACAAGAGTGTGGCAGATTGCCTGGCCAGCTTCTCGCCGCTAGCCGGCGACGCTGTCTTTCTGCCCGCCGGTATCGTGCACTCTCTGGGCGATCTTGTCGTGTTTGAAGTGCAGGAGAACAGCGATGTGACATTTCGTCTGTATGACTGGGATCACATCGACGCCAAGACCCACAAGCCTCGCGATTTGCAAGTGGATCAGGCCATGGCCTGCCTGGATATCGCGCAAACCAATGTCGGTCCGGTGACGCCAGTGATTGAGACGAAAGCGCCGGGATTGCGAGAGCGCATCTTTGATTGTGAACATTTCGTATTGTGGCGACTTCGCGGAGAATTGCCGTTTAACGTCGGTGCGGCGGGCCTCCCTCGCATCCTGGTATGCCTCGATGGCGAGGGCCTGTTGGAGTACCATGGAGGCGTTTATACCGTGAATCAAGGCGACGTGTTGCTCTTGTCGGCTGTGCTCGGCGTGTGTTCTTTTCAACCGCACGGCATGGTACGCTTGTTAGAAATTGCTTTGCCGGAAGCTACGGAACGCAAGGGGGAAATACCGAAGTGAAAAAACTGATTGTGTTTGATCTGGATGGGACACTTGCCGAAAGCAAATCATCGCTGGATGCGGAGATGTCAACCCTTCTCAGTGCGCTGCTGGGTGTGGTGAAGGTGGCTGTGATTTCCGGAGGCGACTGGCCGCAATTCTTAAAACAACTCCTGACCAAGCTGCCTGACGATGAACGTTTAAATAATCTTTCTCTTCTTCCCGCAACGGGAACCAAGTTCTACTCGTATAGTTCAGGGTGGAAAAAACTCTATTCGGAAGATTACACACCTGAGCAAAAAGAGACGATTGTCCGTTCCCTGCAGAGTGCCATTGCGGCATTGGATTTCAAAATCGGTCAGGTGTGGGGAGAACAGATTGAAGATCGTGGAAGTCAGATTACGTTTTCCGCCTTGGGTCAGCAAGCGCCGATCCATGAAAAGCAAGCATGGGATCCGGATTTTATCAAGCGGAATAAGATCAAAGCAATTCTTGACACCACGATTCCGGAGTTTTCTGTTCGCATGGGGGGAACGACGTCGATTGATATTACCAAGCCAGGAGTTGACAAAGCCTATGGGATCAAAAAGCTTCAGGACCTCCTTGATATGACTATTCAAGAAATGATTTTTGTTGGGGATGCCCTGTTTCCAGGGGGCAATGACTATGCGGCGAAAGAAACCGGCGTGGTGACGATTAAAGTCCGAGATTTCAATGAGACGAAACGAGTGATAGAGGCTATCATTGCCTGCTTGGATGGTGATCAGAGCACGAAACGCCGTGTAAAGGCGAGTCAATGAGCGAATTTCAATTAGAACGCATTGGCGTGGTGATGGAGCCTGAGCCAGGCAATCCGTTAGAGGTTGAGGGCGTCTTGAATCCGGCGGCCGTACGGGGACCGGATCGAGAGCTTTACCTATTTCCGCGAATGGTTGCCCGAGGCAATTATTCACGGATCTGCATTGCACGCGTCCGATTCAATGGGACCGGCGATCCGGTCGGGGTCGAACGTTTGGGTATTGGTTTGGAGCCCGAAGCGGATTACGAGCTGAGGGAGGACGGGCGGGGAGGCTGTGAAGATCCGCGAATCACGTTCGTTGAACCGCTCCAGAGCTACGTGATGACTTATGTAGCGCTTTCTCCCATCGGCCCTCGGATCGCTTTGGCCATATCAAAAGACCTATTTCACTGGAGACGCCTAGGACTCGCACGTTTCGGACCACAAAACGGTATTGAGTTCGACCATTTGGACAACAAAGACGCCAGCGTTTTTCCTGTCGCGATTGCCAATCCATCAGGACAACTGGAGTTGGCCATTTTACACCGTCCTCGCTTTCCTGGAACTCGCCCGGAAGAAACCGTAAAGCGTCCCGCGAAGTGGACACTGGATCTCCATCGAGAAAGCATCTGGATTTCCTACAGCCCCATTTTTCAAGAAGGCACGGAGCCCTACCAACTTGCCCGGTTCACCTCTCATCACCGACTGGCGAGTCCCGTATCGCCGTGGGAACGGCTCAAAATCGGGGCAGGCACACCGCCCGTCATGACTCCGCACGGTTGGCTGATTATTTACCACGGAGTGAGCGAAGAATCGGAGTCGGACGATGAAGGACAACCCAAGCTTCGCTACTCGGCGGAGGCAATGCTGCTCAAAAAAGAGCATCCTCGTTTTGTCCGCTATCGTTCGCCAGATCCCGTATTGACGCCACTGTTGCCGCAAGAACGCAATGGAACCGTCTCCAACGTCGTATTTCCGACCGGAATTGATCGGCGGGTCGATATCGCTTCCCCACATCGCTACGATATTTATTATGGGATGGCTGATAATCGGATCGGTGTAGCATCCCTTGATATGCCCAATGAACTACCGCCGGGAGCACCGGTCGATCGACCGGCAGTCACAGTCTAAGTTGTCGCAACGACTCCAGAGGTATCGTGTCAAGTCTCATTTGTGGCAATGACCGTGACTTCATTTGGAAGGTCCTTGGCGCAGTCCAAGGAAAACCAGAAGGGTCCGCGGATTCAGATTCTGACCACCTTCACCTGGGTGACCCTCCACCAGTTGCAGGTTCCGTGCTCGGCGTGCGGGCATCAGTGCTTCCTGACTCGCCGGCTCTTAGGGATGGAGCGCCAGGAGCGGATTCCGAAGGCGGTGTACCGGAAGCTGGGATTGGTCGCGGCGTTGGCTTCCTATCGGGTGGGAGCCAAGATCATCAGCACCTTCGGCGGGACGATCGCTAAAATGACGATCTGGAAGGCCGTCCCAGGTGGTCAGCGCAGTCTGACCAAAAGACGGCCCAAGAGATTGCCTTTGCCCTCGATCCCCACGAGGCCCTCATGGCGAGGCTGATGGCACGGGTATTGGCATTCAAGGGATTACCAAACGCGGCCAGGAAGTGACAGTCTTCATGCAATCTAAACAGAACGGCGGCATTCGGGTGGCCGGGTGGGGCATTGGCTCGTATCACGGGGGATGGAAGACCCTATTTCGGCCCAGCTTGGAGGCTTTCCAGAAGTTTAGCCAGTTCCTCTGGGTCACCGACGGGGATACGAGCATTCTCGAGGGACTCCAGGATCAGGTCAAAGTCCTGATCCCACGGGACTTATGGCATATTCCTCATCCATTGCAGTTTGCGTTGGGGAAGGATCGCCAGCACGTCGCGCGCAAGAGCCCGGAATGGCTGCACATCATGAGCCGGATTGATGACATTTGTGCCATTCGGACGGGCATCGACGACGAGGCGGTCATCCAGACGGTAGTGGCCACGAAGCGCGAACGCCTGACGGCCTTGATAGCCTACGGTCGCGAACATGGCTGCCGGGCGGCGGCGACCTATCTGGAGAATGCGCAAGCCGACCTGTTTACGGCGTTGACTCATCGCTTAGCCGGGACAACCCAGGGTCGAGTGGAACGGCGGATGCGGACGATCAATCTCGGGGCCAACGTCGGCCAGTGGAGCACAGCCGGGGCGCTGAACATGCTGAAAGTGCGCTTGGCCTATTACTACAATGACTTTGACGGTGCGACACGAAGGTATTGGGAATCATGTGGTTAGAATCCACCCACTCTGAATGGTGAGTGCGAGCCTACCGTGGCATGGAGCCTTGGTAACGAGGCCTTGTGAAGCCCACGGAACAATGTAGCCGCGTCCTG
>DAHXNH010000311.1 GCA_027365485.1 Clostridiales bacterium | reverse complement strand
TTGGGTTTGGCTCTCGAGTCCTACGTCTTCGCCTTGGCCTCCATCGCCATCTACTGGGTGTCCATGCCTAAGGCCCTTGGCGAATTGCTATTGGCCTGGGCACCCATTTGGCTCATCGTCGGGATTATTTTGGCGGGCCCGTTCTCCGATAAATATGGGCGGAAAGTGACGCTTTACGCGACTTTGGTCTTGTATGCCATCGGAGGCATCGTGCTCTTCTTCGGGTCGAGTTATATCGTGATTCTCGTCTCTCTCGCCCTGATGCTTATGGCCGGCGGCGGAGAAATGAACTCAATCATGGTGGCGAGTCATGAGCTCATGCCGCGAAAACACCGAGGAAAGGCTACGATGATGATTATTAACGGCATCAATCTTGGAGGCACCATTTTGGCTATCGTGGCTCTGACGACGGCTTCCCTGGGGACAAAGTCGTTAGTCGCTGCCCAGCGGGACGTGGTGGCGGCCGCCGTCCTGATAGTGGTCGCCATTCTGTTTGCCACCAGGATCACCATGCCCGAGTCGTTTTTGTGGCTGCAAAAAAAAGGCCGCAGCCAAGACCTTGAGAAAACCGTGAAATCGTACTTCGGCCCAGAAGTTCACGCGGGGGCTATTATGAAAGAAGTCCTCGATTCTTCCACTTCCGCCGCGGTAGGTCGGAAAGTGAGCGCCGCTTATTCTGTGTTTACTATGACGGTAATGATTATCGTGGCGGCCGCGAACACCATCGGCTTCGGGCTGATGGCCTACGCTTTGGCTTATGCATTCTTTCCTCATCTTCAGCCAACGATCCTTGCGGTTTTTGAGGGAGCCGGCTTTGTCATTGGATTTCTTGGATTGTTCGCCGATGCGATCTCGCGCAAGAAGTTTCTGTTCTGGAGTTTCCTTAGCACCTTCATCATGACGACTATCGTCGGTCTGACCGCCAAAGCTTGGCAACATGACATGACGCTCTTTTGGATTCTTCTGGTCATTCTCGCTGGAGTCAACTCTTTGTGCTACCTCACTGAAGATACCGTCAAAGCGGAGGTTTGGCCCACACTTCACCGTGGGACCCTAACGGCGGTGGCCCGATTTATTTCCATCGGACTGTATATTCCCGCTATTTACATCACGGCGCACTTGTCGCCGTCTCACTACATTCTCTTTAATGCCGGGGTGTGGCTGGTGGGAACGCTGGGCGCAGCGGCCTGGCTCATCTGGGGTAGAGAAACCGGAGGGGGACTGAGCATTCAGGTGGCCTCGGGGGAAGTCTAAGGTGTGGTCTTAATGAGAAGAGAGGAACTCCGGATCAGTCCGCCAGTGCCTCTCTTCGTCGATTTTGCAGCGGAGAGATGCGTCTGGTTGGTTAGACGCTGCCAAAGGCAGGGCAAAGACCTCGTAGAGGCATTCGGTAGACGGCGCCGCAAAACAGGCTGAGTCGTTGGCTGACCAGGCCGACATCGGCCGGCCGTCGCTGATCTGATGCCAGTTGTTTCTAGCCGCCAGCAATGGTGTGTCGCACGACCGAATTGTCGAAAAATACCCCGGCTAATAGCCGTTCAGGCTTTCACACCTCAGTTAAGTGGACGTTTTGCAATTGCATGACTCGATCCGCCCGCTCTATAAGCGCTGAGTGATGGCTGATGACCACCAGAGCGCATCGGTTGCGCAAGTTAGTCAAGGATTTGGCCAGGTGCTCTTCACTAGTTGCATCTAAGGCCGCACTGGGTTCGTCGAGAATGAGGATGGGGCGCTCGGACAAGATTACGCGGGCGATGGCAAGGCGTTGCCGTTGGCCTCCGGAGAGAGCGACTCCGCCTTCGCCAACCGGGGTGTCATAGCCAAGAGGGAGGCTTTGGATGAATTCATCGCAGGCTGCTAGTCGGACCGCGTCGGCGATGGCAGTCTCCGATGCTTTGGGATTGGCCATCACCAGGTTATCCCGCACCGTTCCCGAAAACACATAAGGTGCCTGCGGTAAATAGGCGATTTGATTGCGAACGGGCGAATGGAGATCGCTCAGATCTTGGCCGAACACATCGATCTGCCCTGCGTCTGGTCGGTAGAGACCCGCTAAAATACGAGCCAGCGACGTTTTGCCAACCCCGCTAGGCCCCATGACAGCTAAGATCTGAGATAACTCGACGTCTAAGTTGATTCCGTCGAGAAGGGGAGGAGAGGTTCGATAGGCGCGGGATGGGTCCATATCCCTGGTTGTCCGGTCCGCTATCGGACTCCAGGTGACGGCCCTGAGTCTTATGGCCAATTGCATTGGCCTGTCGGCGTTTGGGGGAGCGATGGAACAGGCGGTCGTCGATGACAGAGCGCGGACAGTTGCCAGCGACTTTTTGGACCCGGTGGGGTTGGAATCACCTTGAGCCAGGGAGTCTACGAAATTGGCAACGCGCTGACCCGAGCCTATGGCTTGCTGCAGCGTTGCCCACGTGCTCGACATGTTAATAAATGGTAGTTGGACCTGATCCATGAGAAACAAGAACGTCATAATTTTTCCCACCGCAATCGGAGCGTTGGCAGCGCCTCCAGCCAGGAAATAAGCCGAGACGAAGGTAGCCATCGACTGAGTCAATCCCGCCAACTCGGTGACCGCAGACTGACTGCAGGCACGCCGTACGCTTCTGGCGTTGAGTTGCTCCCGCCGATGGTCAAATTGCTGCAGATAGCGATTTTCCAGACCGTAAACTCGCACCCATGCCATATGCTGCACGCCGTCTTGCCATGCTGACTGCGAGGCAGCATCTAAGCGGCGGATTACTACGGAATCTTTTTGAATGCGCCGATCAAACCCTCGACCAGTGAAAAAATGATCGGACCCGCACCCAGAGCCAACAGGGCTGGGCCTGGACTTAGCCGCCAAAGCAAAGTGAAGGCGGTGGTGGTCACCACCACCTGATAAAGAACCCCGTTTAATAGCAGGGGAACACTGTGCACCATCTGCCCCGCATCCTCGGTCATGCGCGACACAACATCGGCCGAGTGAAAGCCGGTCACGGTGTGATAGGCGGCCTGATAAGTGCTCTGGAATATATCTAGGAGCAACCGTTGGCCGCCATCGGCGGCGGCTACCGCTTGGGCGTAATATTGTACGGTTATTGCCGCCACAAGGAACAATGAAAGCACGCTTGTCGCTGTCAGCAGCCGCTCTAACTCTAAAAATCGATGAGCGGTCATATCGTTAAAGAAAAATTGCTGGATGACGGCAAGCCCGATGTCAAAGCAAAGATTAGCACTCATCAATAGCAATGAAGCGCGAAACAGCACCCGGGACTCCTTAATAAAATTAAGACTGGTGTGAAACACCGATCGCCAAGACACGTTGTCCATGCTACATCTCCTCTCCGGTCGGAGTTTTGGACCAAGTTGCCATGCTGCGCCAGGCTTCATCGAAATCAGCGGTTGATCGAGCAAGGCTCTTTACGTGGCCCTGGTACAACATCAACACCTGATCCGCCGCCTCGACTACGGCCCGCCGGTGAGTGATGATTATCGTCGTCTTGGTGCGAAGACAGGGAGCTAATCGTTTGAGGACCGAGGCCTCCGTGTCGTTATCGAGTGCCGCGGTGGGCTCGTCGAAAATGAGCACTGGAGCATCGCGGAGCAGGGCGCGGGCGAGAGTCACGCGCTGGCGTTGTCCTCCCGAAAGGGCGACGCCCTCTTCTTCCACCGGAGTTTCGAGTCCTTGGGGGAGGCGTTCGCTGAAATCATCTGCGGCCGCGGTCCAGAGCGCGGAACGCACGGCCTTCTGACTAGCGTTGGCTTTGCCCAAAAGTACATTGTCGGACAGCGATCCCGGAATAAGCCAGGGCTCTGGTTCCACATAGCCAATGCGGGATCGCCAATAGGCAAGGTCGATAGCATTGAGATCCGTGCCATCTATGAGAATTTGGCCCCGGTCGGCCTGGACTAATCCTAACAACAGTGCCGCTAGCGTGCTTTTGCCCGAGCCGCTGGGGCCAATGATAGCCGTGATTTCATTGGGACGAAAATGGCAGGAAAGATGGCGCAGCAAAGCAGGGTGGCCGGCATAGCGGTAGCCTAATGCTGAGACTGTGATCTCAGGAGACGACGAAAATTGGGGACGAAGGCCCGGGCTGGATGGAACTGTTCACCTATTCTCCTATTCTCCTCCGTTGGAGTTTTTTGTCTTTATGGGGTTGCTCGGCAATGCTACCGCGGTGGCTAAGGAAAACAGCCTCGTCAGCCCGGCACATCTTGAGTGGATCGAGGTCTCGCGTTCTGGATTGTCGAGATTTCTGAGCCAGGAGACGGAGGAGTTTTTCCAACACGCCCATTCGGCGAATCTGCCCTACGGCAACTACTTTGACTGGGTATGGAGCACCTATCCACAACCGGCGACGGTCGAGGAGGTGATTTTTCCCATTGAAAAGGCTCCTCTTCCGAACATTTTGGTCGCCCTGGCAAAAGCTATGCCCGGATCTAGCAACGGCGACCAAATGAAAGAAATCTTAGAACAAAGTGAGGGGGAAGCATCAATCGCTGAAGCCATCGCCTATGTCGAGCGATACTGGACGGGTCCGGGCCAGTTCAGAATGAAAGACTACCTGCTGCACGCCGAAGAAACCCAGCACCGTTTGGTTTTCACTTTACGCCGAGTCTACCAGGACTGCTATCATTCCGCCGAAGAGAGCCTCGCGCAACTAGGCAGGCGAGCGTTGGAGTCGTTTGAGCAGAGGTATCGTTCTGATCCGTCTCGGTTTCTTAGCAAAGCGCTCAAGCTTGACCCGCAACGCTTTGATGGAACGGTAGTGGTGCATGTGAGTCCACTGATTGGGCAATGGGTGTATCTGGTGCTTAACGAATCGCCGCCAATCCACTGGGCGATTTTGGGATCGGAAGTGTCCACGGCCACCGAAACTCTGGACCCGGATCGCGAGTTGCAGGGCCTTCTTCGCTTGTTGAGCGATAAGACGCGGGTCGAAATTCTTCGCCGCTTGGGTCAGAAACCATGGTACGGGGCAGAGTTGGCCCAAGCTTTGCAACTCACGCCAGCTGCCATTTCTTATCAGATGAGCTTTTTGTTCGAGGCGGACTTAGTGGCGATGGAAAAGAAGGGCCGCCGTTACTACTATTCGTTAAACCGCGACCGTCTCGACGCGGTCTGGGACCGGGGAAGAGCCCTGTTGTTGGGCGACATTGGAACGTAGCTAAATGAGCGGGTAGAGGATTCTCGGGAGGGGGTTCAGTGCGGATCAAGATTCCTTTGAATGAGGTGAACCGGATCAGGCGACGCAAACGTTTCTGACCCGAGGTTGAAGCCGTGGGTGCCTTCGTCAAAAAAAGGCGAATGGTCGATTGGAATGGCGTTTTCGAACTTCGCCTGTGATAGGCTGTAGTGAGGAAAGAACGATGATGTTGCGGTAGGTGGGTGGTTGGTTACAAGACCACAAGGCAGCGAAAGGGTGAGCAAGAAATGCCGGTATGGGCGGAAGAATCGTGGCGGCCTCTGTCCCAGGAAGATCCTCATTGGCGCTGGTTGACGCGTTCCATCCCACTGTCCATGTCTTTGCCGGGCAGCTGGGAAATTCGCGGACAGTTGGCGGAGTCTGAGTATCTCTTTGGATCGCTGTCTGCTGAAGATCGGGATCGGATTCAACACATCTTTATCGATCGCGGACCTAAGGACTCGCGCCCCATTGTGCTTTCTATTGGAGATGCGGAGATCAAATATAGTCCGCCCGCAACGCGTTCGCTCGGCGGACGATTTAGTTTGCGCAGGATATGGACCGTGGTGCTGGGCGTCTTGGTCAAATTTAAACTGGTGCTGTCTTTTGGATCCGTGGTCCTGACCTTGTTGGTGTACGGCATCGCATTTGGCTGGGCGTTTGCTGCCGGTTTGGTCGCTCTGATAGCGGTGCACGAATCTGGCCATGTCGTGGCGAATCGGATCAAAGGGATTCCGGCTAGTCTTCCGGTGTTCATTCCATTTCTGGGGGCATTCATTCGTTTGAAGAAATATCCGCAAAATGCCGGAGATGAAGCCTTTATCGGAATTATGGGGCCATTATTCGGGATCGGCGCGACATTAGTTGCGTTACTGATAGCTACGTTGACCCACGACTCCATCTTTTATGCGATTGCCGAAATGGGATTTCTCCTCCATGTCTTCAATTTGATGCCGGTCCTGCCGCTAGACGGAGGGCGTACTGTAGGATTTTGGCAATGGAAGGCATGGATTCCCGGTATGGTCGGAGTGTTAATAGTCCTCTTTTACAATCCACTGGATAATCGACTCACCTTCGACCCCCTGACCATCTTTATCGTCGCGCTCATTGTGGTTTCGATGATTCGAGAGCCCAAGCAGCATCGACCCGAATACCGGGTCATACCGAGCAAGAGTCAGTGGTTGTTTACTATTGTCTGGGGTCTGGCTCTGTTGGTTAGCATCGCGGGCTATTGGGGTGTGGGTCACTTGCATTCTTTCGCCTGATCGAGGCTGGCGGGGATTGGGCAGGCCGCTCGTGGTTAAACGCCACCTTATTTAATGGATTGACTCCCGAAGCGTTCGTCCTTCTTGCCGGGATCTCAGCATTGGATTAAGCGACGGCGCTTTAATCGTTTGGGGATCTATCCGGACGACTGAGCCCGTCGTTGCGGATAGTAGGTGGCAACTGATCGAATTTCCTGGCTCAGATCCGCGGGCAGTGGCTTCGCCTGTTTCGGAATCCACCAACGGCGTTGGCCGGGTGGATATGACCCACAGGACTTCCTGAGATCGGACATGGCCCGCTTAGGACGGGAGGTTCGTTTGGTCAAGCGGGCCGGTCGAAAAGATTTGAAAGGTTGGTTAGAATTGCCCTGATCTGGCGTCAGGATCTTCGGGTCGGTGTGATTGGCCGCAAGTGATCTAGGGAACGGAGAGCGGACGGCGACTTGCCATGAGCCGAACGCTGTCGTCTTCAGCCTGCCTTCATGGCGAGACCAAGCCCGTCCGCAGCGCATTGCTTTCGAAGCCTTTGGGTGCGCAAACGGGCTTGGCCTTATCGCGCAACGTCCGTGGATGGATTCCCTTCCTCTGGAAGGTCTGGATCGTAGTGTTGGTAGGCGCGGTGTCCATGTATGCGGATGTCCAGTCCGTCGGACTCGTCAGTCGCCGAGACTCGTAGAAACCCACACCAGCGCATGATGCCAAGCGCCAAGGCAGTAACGCCAAAGCCCCAGGCCGAGATGGTGAATGTGCCCAGGCTTTGTACGCCTAGCAGTCGTGCCCCTCCGCCGTAAAACAGGCCACCGTGAGCTGCGAATAGGCCGACCGCAATCGTGCCGAACATGCCGTTAGCCGCGTGGACCGGGGCAGCGCCGACCGGATCATCCACCTTAAGACGGTTAAGCATTGAGGTGCCGAGGACCACCAATACGCCCGCGGCCGCTCCAATCCATAGGGCGCCGGAAGGAGTGACCGAGGCGCAGCCCGCAGTAATCGCGACCAAGCCTGAAAGGGCTCCATTGATGACCATGGTGGGGTCATACGTCCCGGAGGTGATTCGCGTGACCAGCATGGCGGTCAAGCCACCAATTGCCGCCGCCAGCATGGTATTGACCGCGATGGTACCGATAAGCGGCGAAAGGGCACTGAGGGTCGATCCAGCATTAAATCCAAACCAGCCGAACCATAGAATAAACGTGCCGACGAAGGCCAACGGCAGATTCGATGGACGAAAGACTACGGGATTTTTAGCGAAACGACCTATGCGGGGGCCCACTAAAATAGCCGCGGCCAGGGCGGAAAATCCACCAAAGGCATGCACCACCGAAGATCCGGCAAAATCGATCATCCCCAACCGGTTCAGCCAGCCATCGGGATTCCATACCCAGTGTGCGGAAATCGAATACGCGGTGACCCCTATGATGACATAAACCAGATACGCAGAAAACTTCATCCGCTCGCTGACAGCTCCGGAGACGATAGAGACCGCAGCCACCGCGAACGCCATTTCAAAAAACCACAGCACCGGAGTGGGAAGGTGCGAAACCAAGAGTGGATGCCCGTGAAAAAAGAACCCGGAGAACCCAAACCAACCATTGCGCGATGCGCCGTACATCAAACCGAATCCAATTACGGCAAACACTAAAGAGCCTACAGTAACGTCGGCCATAACTTTCATGACGATGGAGACAGTGTTTTTCGTTTGAACTAATCCGGCTTCGAGAAGGGCGAAGCCTCCTTCCATAAAAAACACTAAAGTAGCCGCAAACATCACCCAGACAGTATTTAGAGCCGTAATCAAATCCTCATCTCCCGCCCGAACCCATGTAAGGTTATTTACAACGAGTATAGCAAAACTAAGCATATTAACAAGCCCGATCACAAATCTGACATTCATGGTCTCTTGCCAGACACTCGCTTTGAGTGTGAGTTCTCTGGATTGAATGAGGGACCTGGGAAAAGAAGGGCCGTGGCAGACCGCCCAAGACAGGCGTGAAGCAGTCGGCCACGGGTCTCATATTGGTGAATACTGCTCCATATTGAGGCTTCAGCGACCGCTCAAGCGGACTGGGTGTGGTTGCGGTCGGGTGACACTCTCTTTTCGAGTATTCGCAAGCATCGCAGGCATCGCCGACCCACTTTAAGTGGGATCAGTGCTGCCGAATCCGCCGTAACGCTGACCCCGAGCTTGGTCGTCATCCGTTAGCTGATAGCTGACAAAAATCGCTTGGGCGACTCTTTGACCTCGTTCGATTGCCACTGCAGATTGGGCTAAGTTGAGTATGGGAACCATAATGTGACCTTCATTGCTGTCATTGTCGACGTAGTCCCGGTCGATCACCCCGACTTGGTTGGCGAGCACGAGGTGGTTTTTAACGGCTAGCGAACTGCGAATGATGATCAGAAGGACATCCGTCGGTTCCATGTACACTTTGAGTCCGGTAGGGACCAAAAGGGTTTGACCAGCAGCGATGGTTAATGATTCGGCGGACGCTAGATCATATCCCGCTGAACCTTCCGTGGTTCGCACCGGGAGTGCCATGTCATTTTCCAAGTGACGGTACGCATTGATCCAGGCAAATTTTCGCACGGTAGACCTCCTCCAAAAGTGGTGCCCTGGGTAACGGGCCGGATGATGGGCAATGACTGGTGAGAAAAAGCGTAGCGGCCATCGACCATTATTGCTGCCAACACCTTAGCTTAGGATCATCGCGATTGTCGAGTGCGTGGAAAGAACCCCTTGGCATTTTCGGCGGATGCATGTATAATACAGACTACAAGCTCGTAGAGCTAAAAACTTGCGTAGTCTGATACGTCAATTTGTGACGGAAGTAACTATTTGAGGTTTTGAAAAGTTTACCGCGATGAAGGGGAACGGTTGTGTTGATTGGGTCTTTAGCGATTCGGGGATTGGTGAGAGCCCGAACCCAAAGCATATCCTGCTCGCCCTGGAGTGGATTTCCTGAACGGGTTTTGGCCCTAGTAGGCGAAATCGGGTGATTCCGTTAAGGATCAACGAGATTCCGGCAACGGAGACAAGGGTGGTACCGCGCTAAGGCGCCCCTTGCTACTGAGGACAGTAGTAGGGGCCATTTTATTTTTGCGGAGAGTGAAAGGAGGCCGGCACATGAGTTACACGATAGAAGTTACCATGCAGGACCGGGAGGGGGCGGTGACGCGTCTGGTCATGCTGCTTAGTCAGCGCCATATCGACATTGCCCAGTTTAGTGCAAAGCGCAGCGGTGTCGGCACAATCAACGCCGTGATTGAAGTGGAAGGTTCCCGGGAGCGTGCGCCTTGGGCACTGCGCCAGGTAGGGCGGAATCACAACGTACTGTCAGCGAAAATCCGCAATTCCGACCGTGCGTCGGCAGAATTAAGGGCAGAATCTTCGGGTTCAAGGCGTTGCTATCCAGTGTATGGGCGCTCGCTTAATCGGCAAAGAACTGTGGTGGTTCGGCGGGACTCTCGGGTGGCGTCAGCCAAGTCTTAGCTTGGCCGACACTTCCCGGGTCTGAACTAGAGGGTGTGGACGGGTGTTGCGAGCTTGGATCTATATTTGTGCTGCGACGTTTTTACCATGATCAGGACTCGTTGGCAATGTTGGTAAGTTTTTGATATCGACTGGCGGTGGCAAAGCGATCGGCACGACTGCGAGTCGATTGGGTGGGAAGCGAAGTTCTCGGCTCTCTTGCAGCGATGTTGGGAGCGGTTCAGTGGCCTAAGACGCCCGTGAATGGGGTACCTAGTGGCGTTGGCCTCGGCAGTGGTGACCCCAAATTTTAGAGGAATCAGTAGGGATTCGGCCCAAGGAGGGCCGGCGGCGGTGTGGATGAATGCATGGGCTCGGCAAATCCGATGCGCCCTATGTCGTCAGATTCGAGTTTCGGAGATTTTCGCGTAAATCGGCTTTGAGCATGAATCGGACATTTTCCCCACGAAATTCGGGATAATCGATGCTCTATGTAGAATTCGCCCGGCAAGCCGAACGAATTTCAATGCGGACTTTTACAGACCAGTGAAGATCTTGAAAGCGGTGTCAGCGAGCGTCGCTGTTTGAGATAAAAGCGCCGTCTTTTCGGTGGGGTGGATGGAGTGATGAAGAAAGTGACCCCGAGGCGCGCTTCTAGATGGGGTGTCCGAGAACTGAGAATGGGCGGTGGGGCCCCTGGTTTAAGGCGGATTCGACAGAACGGTGCCAAATAGACGCTAATGGGATTGAGCCTTGGTGCTAGCTAGAGGACGATCTTTCCTTGGGCCAGACGGCCAAATGAGCCCTTCGCGCTCGATGCCCTAGGGGAAGAGGAATTTGGCATGTCGGGATCGAAATCCACATGGATGGACGGTAGAAGGCGAGACGCGGAGCCGATAGGGATCACGAACGCCATTGGTGAGCGCGGCGCATGAGGGCCTCGAAAGTTTGGTTCTTTTGTCAGAGCCTGAAGGCGCAGGGCTAGCAGGGTGTGTACCGAGAAACGCGGCGCTGAAATCTTCCCCTTTCGGACAGCGAGCCAAAATCTGGGCTGAAGACGGTAGGGACGGTAGATCCAGCATATTTTTGGAGGTTGGGGCCTCGGCATCAGTAAGCCTCGGCAACAGTAAGCCCCGGCAGTAGTAATCTAGAAAGGGAGTGATTCGATGAACGGGTCACAGTGGGCCTGGAAAGCGCTTGAATCGTTAAATGTCGACACCATCTTCGGAATTCCGGGAGGAGCGATCTTGCCGCTGGTAGACGCAATGGCGGAAGAAGGCAAGGCGCTGTCATTCATTGTGACTCGGCATGAAGCCGCGGCGGTGCACGCCGCCGACGGCTATGCCCGGGCTGGCGGAAAACCTGGAGTGGTGTTGGTCACCTCAGGTCCTGGAGGCACCAATGTGCTGACCGGACTGTCGACGGCCATGGCCGATTCAGTGCCAATGGTGGTGCTAATCGGTCAGGTGCCAATTTCGTTGATTGGGACCGATGCCTTTCAAGAAGCGGATCTGTTTACAATGACCATGTCCGTGGTGAAGCACAGTTGGCGAGTGACTGAGGCTAATGCGGTGGCTGAAATTTTGGAAGAGGCCATGTATTTTGCCAGCCATGGTCGCCCGGGGCCGGTCGTTGTCGAATTTCCTAAGGACGTCCAACTCGCGGAAGTGACGGCGATTCGGCACTGGCAACCGCCGGAGGACGTGCCCGCCAGCGTGCGGCCATTGGATTGGTCGCGAGCCCGAAGTTTGATGCGGTTTGCGAAGCGGCCGGTGATCTATCTCGGCGGGGGGGTGACCGCCAGTAATACCGCCGAATTAGCGCGGCATTTGGCGGAAAAGGTGGATACTCCGGTGGTCTCCACTCTGATGGGGTTAGGCGTGATGCCTCATGAGCATCCTCTGTTTTTGGGCATGTTGGGCATGCACGGGACCTGGACGGCCAATCATGCAATTCAAGATGCCGACCTGATTCTGGCACTAGGCGCACGATTCGATGATCGGGTGACGGGGCGCGTCGACCAATTTGCCCCAAAAGCGAAAATTATTCACGTCGAAGTGGATGCGGCTGAGATTGATAAAATTGTGCACTCAGACCTGCCGATTCATGGCGATCTCCGAGAGGTGTTGCCAAAATTGTTGAAAATTGCGCCCAAGGTACGGCATCCCGCGTGGAAGAAAGTGCTGAGCGGATGGCGTCGAGAGCATCCCCTGCGTTATCCACTGACGCCATCATGGCTGTCTGCGCCTCAAGCCTTAGAGATTATCGCGGATCATCTGAGCGCGGATGACGTGGTGGTGACTGAGGTCGGCCAACACCAAATGTGGGCCGCGCTCTATATTCCGCGAAGCCTTCCCCGTCGGTTTGTCACTTCAGGAGGGCTAGGGACCATGGGGTATGGTTTTCCTGCGGCCATGGGAGCGAAATTAGCTCGTCCCCACAGCCGGGTCTGTTTGATTGCCGGAGACGGCAGCATTCAGATGAATCTGCAGGAGTTCGCCACATTGGCTCAATATCGGATGGCAGTTTGGGTTATTATCTTTAATAACTCTGGTCATGGCATGGTGCGGCAATGGCAAGACTTGTTCCATGGAGAACGGCGCCATGGGGAACTTTTGGAGAATCCCGACTTTGTCAAATTGGCCGCAGCATTTCAAATTCCTGGGTTCAGCGTCAATACCGCCGAGGCGCTCAACGAGGCACTGGCAACGATGAAGGCGATAGACGGTCCGGTCGTGCTCGAGGTGTTGGTTCCGCAAGACGACCACGTTTATCCGATGGTCCCTTCAGGTCAGCCGTTGTCCATGGTCATCGAAGAGTAGTCTCGTAGCGATTACCGGTTTGAGACCGTTGGAGAAAGAGGGACAATGATGGCTGAAAGAGTCACCAAGGTTTATATCAACGGACGTTTGGTCGACCGTGCGGAAGCGACGGTCTCCGTGTTCGATCATGGATTTTTGTATGGCGACGGGATTTTCGAGGGAATTCGAGTCTACGGTGGTCGAGTATTTAAGTTGAAAGAGCATTTGGACCGGTTATATCAGTCGGCGAAAGCTATTTTGTTGTCCATCCCTTTAACTCCCACGGCCATGGAGCAGGCGGTCATCGACACCGTTCGGGCGAATGGCCTCGACAATGCCTATATTCGCTTGGTGGTCTCTCGCGGCCCGGGAGATTTAGGGTTGGACCCGCTACGCTGCAGCCAGCCGACGGTCATCATTATCGTGGAAGAAATCAGCCTATATCCGCAGGATGTGTATCTGAACGGTCTCGAATTGGCGTCGGTGGTGGTTCGCCGACCGGCTCCGGATGCGCTCAACCCGGCGATGAAGACCTTGAACTATTTGAATAACATTTTGGCCAAGATCGAAGCTAATCAAAGAGGATTAGTAGAAGTCTTGATGCTGAACCACGAGGGTTGGGTAGTGGAAGCGACAGCAGATAATGTTTTTTTGGTCAAGGCCGGCGAACTGCTCACTCCGCCGACTTATGTCGGCATTTTGAACGGAATTACGCGCCAAGTGGTTATGGTGTTGGCTGAGTCCGCGGGATACCGAGTGCGCGAGGTCAATTTCACCTTGTTTGATGTCTACAATGCGGACGAGGTGTTCTTGACCGGAACGGCAGCCGAGATGGTGCCCGTGGCTCGGTGTGATGGACGAGTGATTGGATCAGGCCGTCCGGGGCGTATCACCAAGGACTTAATGGAACGATTTAGGGTCTATGCTAGGAGTGAGGGAGTTTCCGTGCATGGATCTGAGACGATTCAGGCATGATTGCGCCCAAGATATATTTTCAGGGCGAGCCCGGAGCGTTTAGCGAAGCGGCTGTGTTGAATCACTGGCCGGCCGCAGAGCCGGTCGGGCTTCCAAGTTTTGCGGCAGTCTTTAAACGGCTGGTCGAAGATCCTGAAGTGGTAGGTCTTTTGCCGATCGAAAATGCCTACGCCGGAACGGTGCATGACGTTTTCGATTTGCTCATTGCCCATCCAGAACTTTCGGTTTGGGCGGAGGTTGTCCAGTCAGTGGATTTGGCCCTATTGGCCGTACCGGGCATGGCGATGAGTGAGGTCCGACGGGTCCGTTCTCATCCTCAGGCGCTGATGCAAAGTCGCGGGTACTGGCAGTCGCGGGGATGGCAGATGGAAGTGGGGTCGGATACGGCAGGCAGTGCTCGCGAATTGATTCAGCATCGTTGGCCTGGAGTCGCCGCCATCGCTGGTCCGCATGTGGCTGAAGAGTATGGTTTGGTGATTTTAGAAAACGGTATACAAGATCACCCCGACAACCGCACCAGGTTTTGGATGATCTCAGGCCGCCGTCCTTCTCGCCTAGCGGTTGGCTTGACGGCCACCCGGGCCAAGACCAGCATCGTATTTGATACCGCCAATACACCCGGAAGTCTGGTGCGCGCGCTCTTGCCGTTTTCGGCAGCGGAGATTAACTTGACCAAGATTGAGTCGCGACCGCGACCCCATCATCCCTTTGCATTTCGATTTTGGATCGATTGTGAAGGCGAATTGGATTCTCCTGACGTGATTTCACGAGTGATTCCGCAAATTCGGACCACAACCGAATGGCACCGAATTTTGGGGCGCTATCCTTTGTTGCAAAGAAGAGTGTAGCAATAGTGTAGCAAGAGTTTATCGGGTCTAGACCGGCACCCGGGTCGGATTGCACAGCCGAGAGCAACAGGGGCCTGCCGGAGATCTTTTTGAACCGTCGTCTTGTAGGCGGGAGCGAGGGCTGCCGGCCAAGATCGGTCGGAACCGGAGCAGGGAGCAGGAGGCGGTACATGGAAGAACTGATAAAGTTAGAAGACGTGAGCTTGATTCGCGGTCAACGGACGCTCTTAGACGCGGTGAGTTGGACCGTTCGGGAAGGCGAGCAATGGGCGCTGATGGGGCCCAACGGCGCCGGCAAAACCACTGTACTCAACATTATTAATGGCTATCTTTGGCCCTCTCAGGGCCAAGTTCGGGTCCTTGGGGCACGATTTGGCGAGACCGATCTACGGGATCTGCGCCGTCGGTTGGGCTGGGTGAGCGCTGATCTGATTGCGCAGATCGCGGGCTACCATGGCGAAATGCCTGCTCTCGACGTGGTCATGAGTGGCTCTGAGGCCTCGATTGGGCTTTACCGGCCGATCGGTGCCGAGGTTCGGGAGCGCGCTCGCCAGCTTTTGGCTTGGCTGGGAGCAGAGAGTTTGAGTGATCGCGCGTTTGCGGTTTTGTCTCAAGGTGAAAAGCAGAGGGTCGTGCTAGCCCGCGCATGGCTTGCCAATCCGGCGCTGTTAATTCTTGATGAGCCTGCCAGTGGGCTCGATTTGGTTGGACGAGAGACTTTACTCCGAGGGTTGAGTCGGTTGATAGCCGAATCGGAGAATACTCCGACCTTAATTTACGTGACTCACCATGCGGAGGAGATATTGCCGTGGTTTACCCATGTCTTGCTCTTGGCTGGGGGGAAGACCATTGCCGCTGGCGAAAAGCATCAGGTTCTGACGGATGCACTCATGGCCCGGGCCTTTGGTCTGCCCGTCGCCTTGGTGTGGCGCGAAGGCAGACCCTGGCTGACGATTTCCTGAAAAACGGCTGACCTGGCCCGCCCGACTGACCCCTATCACCACGAGACCGCGATGGCGGATTCGAACGAGGTATCCATGGGGCTCCACTGTGACATTAATCACTCGGCCTCCGCCGGCGGCTAGCTTAGCGATGGATGCGGCGGCGGATTGGCTTACCGGGTGGGGCCGGGGCAATGCAGGCGACATCAGTGCCGTGGCGGTGGTGAGGGCAAGCCAAGCGGCTAATCCGGTCATGAACGTTCACCTCGTCGCTAACATGTGCCCGTGAAGACCGAGTTATGCGTCGGGAAGCACCCGGAGGCAGGCGTCGGTGTGTTCTATGTGTTGAACCCAGGGGCGAAGCGTTGGATCCAATTGCTCCCAGGTATCGGTGGGGCAGTAAAAGTCTAGGCAGACTTGCTCGAGAAAGGTAGCGGTGGGGTGAATCGCCTTGAGCTGCAATTGATGCTGCACGATTTCATACTGAGCGTAGTCCAGTACAAGATGGACCTGGTAGCTGGAAACCAACTCCCGCAACTCTGCCTGATCCAGAGATTTGCTGCAGATGTCTTGGTAAGTCTTCACTAGACCGCCGCGACCCAGTTTGGTCCCGCCGAAATAGCGTATGACCACCACCAAGGTCTGGACCAGTTCACGTTTTTGTATAATGTGAAGCATAGGCAATCCGGCACTGGCGTGAGGTTCACCGTCATCCGAAGCACGCTCGTTTCCCGGTTCGATGCGATAGGCAAAGGCGTAATGGGAAGCGCGAGGCCACTCGGAGCGCGCCCGGTCGAGCATCGTGGATAGTTCGGCTTCGTGATTGAGATGACAACTCCATCCGATGAAACGCGACGAGTGTACCGTTTCATCGCAAGTTGAAGAACGCAGGATGGTTTTCATGAGCATCAATCCTTGGATGATATAGGTTAAGAGGATGGTATCATGATGGGAATCATTCGGCAATTTGGCGCAGGAACTTACGAGGATGAGGGCGGCGCTTTACACGAAGTGAATGAGGGAGGCGCATCATGGACCAGTCGCGGCGCTCATCGACGGCTGAAATCGCGGCCTTTATCCAGATGGTGGATAAGATGCCGGATCACCATCTGGAAACGCTGGCGATTCATCCCAAAGTCCTAATTTTAGCCGCGCGCTATGGTGATGGCCACCTGCGAGCGGCGAAGGCGGTCGCGCTAGAGTTGTTGCAAACGGATCCGGAGCCGTCTTTAGGAGTCTTGGACTACTATCGATTTGTTAATCCGCGGTTGGATAACGGGATTCGCTGGGCTTATCTGTCGAGTGTTCGGTTTGCTCCTTCTTTGTGGCGGTGGTTTTATACCTCCACGCAAAGAATCGACCCTTCGTCCAAGGCGCAGAAAATGTTGAATCACATTGGCCTGAATCGGTTTTATCAGGCCATTAAAGACAATCCGCCGGAGGTCATCGTCTCCACCTATCCCACCGCGGCTGGCGTAGTGTCTGCGTTAAAACGGCAGGGTCGTCTTAGCACCGCCAATTTTGTTGTTATGACGGATTACAGCGTCCATTCACAATGGATTCATCCAGGGATCGATCGTTACTTCGTAGGCAGCGACGATATGAAAATGGCGTTGATCGCACGGGGACTAGATGAACAAAGCATTGTCGTTTCGGGTATTCCGGTGGACGAGCGCTTCCGTTGGCCTGTCGACGAAAGTCGAGTGCGGCAAGACCTTTTGCTCGATGACGCTCCCGTGGTTTTGTTCATGGGTGGTGCGTATATGCCCCAGAACGAGTTTGAGACGGTATTGGAAGCCATCGACTGCGTCCCGGTGACGCATGCGACGATCGTGATTGCCGGGCGGGCAGGTCAGCGTCGTGCGATTGCCGAAGCCTATAAAAGCCGAGCCAAGAATCGCTTGGTGGTTTTGGACTACGTCGACAATGTTCACGAATTGATGGCGATTTCTTCCATGTTGGTTTCTAAGGCGGGAGGCTTGACGACCACGGAGTCCCTTTGTCGTGGGCTTCCGGTGGTGATTTACCGACCCATTCCTGGACAAGAAGATGCTAACGCCGACTTTCTTCAACGCCATGGAGCGGGTATTCGCGCTCATCACGAAGCGGAGGTAGGGGAAATTGTGGGCCAACTGCTAGAAAATCCGTGGCAGTTAAAAGCAATGGCCCGTCAAGCTCGACAGTTAGGCCATCCAGACGCGGCCGAGACGGTGGCACGCCATGTTTTAGCTGCCCGTCTGGAACGCCGAGCCAACGCACCCGCCTAAGATGGCTGAAACAACGTGACAAGCGACGAAGGAACGATGAAGGAAGGAGATGGGAGGGATGCTTTGGTGGATCGTCAGTGCATTGCTGACGCTGTGGATTTTGACCTATCCGGTGGCCGACGTGATTTTTCACCACGCGCAATGGGGAGCGTTTCATGCCAACGAAGATCAGCGCCAGGTGGCTCTCACCTTCGACGATGGTCCGGCGGAGGACACGGTCGCGATCTTAGCCGAACTTCACCGTTTGAACATTAAGGCTACGTTTTTTATGGTGGCGGAAAGGGCTTCGGAGCATCCCGAATGGGTCACCCTGGTGGTGTCTGGAGGGCACGAAATCGGACTCCACGGGTACCGGCATCGATCGGCTTACCTAAATACTCCTTGGGGGACGATGGCGGATATCGCGCAAGGCGTGGCGAAACTCCAAGATCTGAGTGGCCAACCGATCCAATGGTACCGACCGCCGTGGGGCCACCAGAATCTATGGACGTGGTGGGCGTGTCGACGGCTCAGATTGAAGCGGGTCTTGTGGACGGTGGCCCCCGATGACTGGAGAGCAGAGCACTCTAAAGAAAAAATTAGCAATCATGTGGTCAAGGCCGCCTTGCCAGGAGGAGTGGTCGTATTACACGATGGCGGGGGAGATCGCACGCGGACGCGACTAGCGCTTCCTCTCATCGCGGCGGGATTGCGGCGAATCGGGATGGAGCCTGTGCCGATGGAGGCACTGGCATTTGAGGCGTCCTGGTTAAAGACGGGCTGGAGATGGTGGGAGACGAGATTTCAGATAGCTTGGGATCTCGATCCCGTCCCTTCCCAGGGATCGATCGTTCCCATCTTTCGGTTGGGGAAGATTCGGTTTCGCGGGCCTCGGCTCGCTTTGTCCTCGGTGGTCCTGGACCGCGGGGATTGGTTTGGCGAGTTGCATTTTGATAACAGTGAACTTTCTCGATTTAGCGACGACACCCGACATGTTCTGAAAGCGTATCAGGCCATTCGTCAGTCATTGGTCGATTTGGCGAGTTTTGTCGGACAAAGTGAAAAATACCAAGACGTGCTAGCTTTTGGTGGAGTCACGGTGCTGAATGCAGGGAAAGCCATCGAGCGGTTGGGGTTTGTGAGAGTGCCCGTGGTCGGCTGGCAGCGATTGAGCATGCGGCTTTATTTAATCTGGTTGATGGCGATGTACCATCGGCAAGGGTGGAGGAGCATTAAGCGCTACCGTCACTTGCGCCCGGTGCTTTTAGTGATTGATCGCCAGACGTTAATCCAGCGTTATCCCTCCGACGGGACGTCGCCCACTCGGGTGCCGTCCTGACCGCGCACTTGGCCAAGGTAAACCAGTTGACAGGGAGGTCGAGCTGATGGAAGTCAAGGGTACGAAACTGATGATTGCCTCACCGCATCCCCTGTATCGGGCATTGACGAATCCTGCCGTGTTGATGCAGACCATGCCCGGTTTGAAAAAGCTTCAATCCCAAGGTCTGGGTTCTTATGCGGCAGAAATGGAAATGGGCGTGTCGTCCATTCGTGGTAGATACCATGGGATTTTGCATATCCAAGAGACTCGACCTCCCGAGGCCTATCGTTTATCCCTCAATGGACGGGGCCCGGCCGGGACGATCCAGATGGTGATGGAGGTGGGCTTAGAACCCCAAGGCAGTGCCACTGCGCTCCACTACCTAGGAAAGGCTAGTATGGAAGGCAAGGTGGCGGGACTAGGTCAGAAGTTGTTGGATGGAGTCGCTCATTTGGTCTTGACCCAGTTTTTTAGCGGCATCCAGGAGTATTTGCATGGCCATCCGCCGTCATGACATTTGTGCGGTGATTTTAGCCGCCGGATTAGGTTCGCGCTTGGGGCAACCCAAGGCCAAATTGGCATGGCCAGGCTATCAAAACCTTCTCGACCGAGCGGTGAAGTGCGCGGTGCCTTGGGCGGACGGCATTCTTGCCGTGATTCCCCGGAATATGAAGGCACCTCCAAAGACTCAGGTTCGGGTGGTGAGAAACCACGATCCCTACCGTGGGATGGCGTCTAGCTTAAAGGTTGCGGTAGACGCACTCATGGCGCATTATGAGGTTAATACGGTGGCTTTTATGTTGGTGGACCAGCCCTTTGTACAGGCGGACGATGGTTCATTTCTGGTGCAATGTTGGAAACAGCGAGACCCGGGAGTGCGCATTTTGCGACCGCTTTATGATGGGGTGCCGGGACATCCCCTCTTGATCGAATGGTCCTTGGCAGTGGAACTGGTCGCACGGATCGAAGGCGACGTGGGCTTGAGCAGGGTTTTGAACGACCGTCTTGATTTGGCGACGGTGTCTCGGCGGATTGACGGTCGACCCAATCCCAACTTTGACGTGGACAGCTGGTCCGATTATCTGCTGGCTATGGACTGGCTTAAGCGCTAGGGATGGGATGGTATAATGAGGCATCTGAGACCTCGAAAAGAGGTCAGAACGGAGAATCAACGATGGCGATGCAAACCGACAAAGGCTTAATCTTTCATGTTTTGGGCGATGGGCCGGAGGCCGTTCTTTGCCACCCGAGCTTGGGATTGGGCCGTTTTTTGTTTCATCGGCTTCAGCCGCGGTGGTCGGCGCGGTACGCCGTAGTGAGTTGGGACCCGCGAGGGGTGGGAGACAATCGGTTGCTTGCGCCTAGCCTGGAGGCCATGGTGGCAGATACGGAGGATATCGCAGCGGTTTTGGATCGTCCGGTTCATTTAGTGGGAGTATCCTTGGGATCGTTTGTTATGGCCCGGGTTGCCGCTCAAGCGGCGGGGAGAATTCAGACCGTGGCGCTAGTCAGTACCAGTGTCGGCTTTTCTGACGGAGCCGCCATGGTGGCTGAGCGGGCCCGACGCATTGAGAGTCAAGGGATGGTCGAGTATGCGCGAGCGTATAGTCAAGAGGTTCTTACCGAATTTGCCCGGCCTGAGGTTCGGGAAAACCTTGCCCAAGAATTGGCCGACATGGACTCGAAAACGTACTTGGAGACGATGGCGTTCACGTATGCCGTCGACAATGGGCCCGTGTTTGCTCAAGTACAGCAGCCTACCTTGGTCGTCGTGGGCACGCTGGATCAGGTAACGCCCCCGGCTGAAGCCGAAATTGCGGCGCGCGTGCTTCCCAACAGTTGGCTTGCTGTGGTGCCTCGAGCGGGCCACTTAATCCCTCTGGACCAACCCTTGAGACTGGACGAGACGTTGCAGGAATTTTGGCAAGCCTAGTCCGACGGGATTTGGAGGTGGCGCATGGACGAAGGTCGGCCACCATTTCGGTGGCTAAGATGGCTCACAATTTTAGGACCGACGCTTTTTGTGATGATAGCCGAACTCTTTCGCTATTTTTATCTCAGGCATGTTTTGGCACCCTGGCAGGTGAGCGGGGTAGCCGTGCTAGTGACCGTGATTGCGGCGGGCGGATTTTCCAGTTATGTTTTTGGCGTGGTCCGCAGCATGGAACAAGAACGCAATCGGTATCGGGAGTCGATGTTGGCGTTGCAGGAACGGGAACGCCTTGGCCGCGAAATGCATGACGGCTTAGCACCGGACTTGGCTGCCTTGAAATTTACCATTCACCGCATCCGCGATCGATTGTATAGCGGAGAAACATCCAGTATTGGGCTCGATTTGGACCAAACCCAAGCGATGATCGAGCGGTGTTCTGATGACGTGCGTCAGAATCTTTACGACTTAAGAGCCGGGCATGAGTTGATCCGTGGCCTTTGGCGGACGCTGAGTCTTCAAATTGATGATTTTCGGAGTCAAACTGGAATAAGCATCGAGGGGAGGAGACGACCCGAGGTCCAAGAGCCCATGGATCCTCGGGTCTCTGTGCAACTTCTCCGTATTGTGCAGGAAGCGCTTGTCAACGTTCGCAAGCATTCCGGGGCGAAGCGGGTGCTGGTGGAGGCAGTGCAACGCGGAGCCGAATTGTGTTTGTATGTCCGAGACGATGGGAAGGGCTTCATTCGATCGAAGGATGCTGAAGGGCGCCATTTCGGATTGCTGGTCATGCAAGAGCGCGCCCATTCCGTCGGGGCCAATGTCGTGATTGCAAAGAACCCTGAGGGATGGAGTACAGTGGTTGAGATCTCTTGGATCAACCGGGAGGGAGGCGAGGTGCATCGCAAAAGCAAGGCTTCTGTTAGTGGATGATCACCGCTTATTTCGCTCGGCTATCAAGGATCTGATTGACCGGGAACCGGATCTTATGGTGGCAGCCGAGGCCGGAGACGGAGAAACCGCGGTGAAGTTGGCCGAAGAGACGATGGCAGATCTGATTTTGATGGACATTAACATGCCGGGCATGGGCGGATTGCAGGCGACTCGGGAAATTAAGCGGAGGATGCCGTCGGCTTCTATTGTCATGCTGACTGCCAGCGACCAGGACCAAGTGCTGTGGGATTCCATTGTCGTCGGGGCGGAGGGATATTTAGTCAAGACGGTAGATCCTAGCCAGTTTTTGTGGCAAATCCGATCCCATCTTAATGGAGAAGTTCGATTGGTCGGGCCGTTGGCAGTCAAGTTGCGCCGTTTGTTGCAAGAGCGCGACCTAGAGCCGAGTCTCGCCTCTTTAACCGAGCGCGAACGGGAGGTTTTGGCTTTTGTCGGCGAAGGCGCAAGCAACCGCCAGATCGCTCATCAGTTGAATATCGCTGAGAATACCGTAAAGAACCATTTGCGGAACATCTTGCAGAAACTCCACTGTGCCAATCGAGTGCAAGCGGCGGCCTATGCCATTCGCCAGGGATTGGTTAAAGAGCCACAGTAAAGGACGGGAAGGCTGATGGACTCACCTGAAATGAGTTTAAGCCAGCACCTCGAAGAGTTGCGAACGCGCTTTTTATGGATGATTGCGGTGGTGGGCGCTTGCTTTATTGCCGGCTATTTCGTGGCTAAGCCGGTCATGTTGTGGTTGGTTCGGCGGTCCATTCTTCATCACCTCGTTGTCATTGGCGTCGTGGAGGCGTTTTATGGCGTTATTCAGATTGACTTTATCATGTCGCTGATTGTGTCCTCGCCGTTTTTGCTCTTTCAACTGGCCGCGTTCGTGTTTCCTGGGTTGACGGATCTGGAACGGCGGATGGTGGGCTGGTTTTTGGTGCCAGGGGGGCTCCTGTTTTTGGCGGGGTCGGCAGCCGGATTTTTCTGGTTTGTGCCTGTTGTGCTGCGGGTAATGCTGTCCTTCACCGGTCATGGGCTCGAGCCGCTATGGACGTTAAGTAGTTATCTTTCTTTTGTCATTGACCTTTCGGTACCCTTTGGCATCGTTGCCGAATTGCCGCTAGTGTCGGGGTTGTTAAGCCACTATGGCATCTTGTCGCCAAGCCTCTTTGCTCGCTACCGGCGCTACGCTATTTTAATTGCCTTTGCGATCGCAGCGGTGCTGGCACCGCCGACCGCTCTCTCGATGATCTTGATGGCGATTCCGATCTACTTAATTTACGAGTTGGCATACGTAGTCTCGCGGTTGGCCTATCGTCCCGGCGCGAGAGGGGGAGTCGTCGAGAAATAATGGGGCAAGAACACGCGGTCTTCTCTAATGAGCATCGACGCCGTGCATCGGGGTCGCCGAGGAGCACCGAAAGGTGTGGGCCGCTTTGTGCCGTCTCTTGGCATCCGAAGTGGTTGGCGTATAATCAAAACCGGGGCCCGTTGGCCGACCCAGGGCGAAGTGAAGCCGGGTAGGAACGGGCGTCGAGTGCCAGCATGGCGACCGATGCGGCTAAAAAATTGGTGGATGATGGACCTCGGCATCCGGGCTTCGTGAAAAACGCCTGTCCGTCGAAGAGCGTGGCCGGACGGCAAGAGCGGAGGCTTCCCGCAGAGTGGGTCGCAGTCTTGGTTGGGGTTGGGGGATTCACCGACAGGAGGGTGCCCTGCTTGGTTGGTGTGCGCCCGGTGTGGTGAAGTGAAGATGGTGAAGACTTAGAGAAGGGGTAATTCAGTGATTACCCGAGGAGGAACGATCGATGAGTGAGGCTGAAGGAGCCAAGATTACATATGTGGATGGCCAACTGAAGGTCCCGGAGCAACCCATTATTCCTTTCATCGAAGGCGATGGGATTGGTCCTGACTTGTGGCGAGCGACGTCGCACGCGGTGAATGCGGCGGTCAAAAAAGCGTATGGCGGTCGCAAAAAGATTGTGTGGAAAGAGGTGTTGGCTGGGGAAAAGGCGTTTAAGGCCACTGGCGAATGGTTGCCGGAAGCCACACTAGAGGCTATGAGGACCTACCGAGTAGGACTCAAGGGGCCGTTAACTACGCCGGTCGGCGGCGGAATCCGTTCGTTGAATGTGACCATCCGCCAGGAATTAGACCTTTATGCGTGTGTGCGTCCGGTGCGCTATATTCCGGGGGTGCCTTCGCCCATGCAGCGCCCGGACAAGGTGGACATGGTCATCTTTCGAGAAAACACCGAGGATGTATATGCTGGGATAGAGTGGCCGGCAGAGGGAGAAGCCGCCGAAAAGGTCATTCGTTTTTTGAACCAGGAGATGGGCACTCACATCGATCTTAGTGCTGGAATCGGAATTAAACCGATCACTCGATCCGGCAGCGAGCGCTTGATTCGTCGCGCCATTCGCTATGCCATTGATCATGGACGACGGTCGGTCACTATGATGCATAAAGGCAATATTATGAAGTTCACTGAGGGCGCGTTCCGAGATTATGGGTATGCTCTGGCCAAAAGGGAATTTGCTGATGAAGTGATTAGTGAAGCCGATCTCTATGATCGCTACCATGGCGAGGCACCCAAGGGCAAGGTTGTGCTTAAAGATCGCATTGCGGACATTATCTTTCAGCAAGTGTTGTTGCGGCCCGACGAATTTGACGTGATTGCCTGTCCGAATTTGAACGGTGATTACCTTTCCGATGCTCTGGCCGCCCAAGTGGGTGGGGTGGGCATGGCTCCTGGTTCCAATTTGTCGGACGAGGTGGCCGTGTTTGAAGCCACTCATGGTACGGCGCCCAAGTATGCGAACCTGGATAAAGTGAATCCGAGTTCATTGATGCTTTCGGCCATCATGATGTTAGAGCACTTGCAGTGGAACGAAGCCGCGAACATGGTGCGGTCGGCTATCGAGCGGACCATCGCGGATCGGGTGGTAACCTACGATTTGGCGCGTCAAATGGAAGGCGCCCATGAAGTCGCCACGTCGGCGTTTGCCGAAGCGATGGTAGAACGGATGTAGCCATTCCTATGGGAATGGAGAACTGATAGGAGGCATATTGCAGTGTTTAAACGGCGAAAGATTACGGTAATCGGGGCAGGCGCGACTGGAGCGGCAACCGCCCATTTGTTGGCGCTGAAAGAATTGGGCGACATTGTGCTGGTGGACGTGGTCGAGGGGGTGCCGCAAGGCAAGGCGCTCGACATGTGGGAATCGGGTCCGGTGGAGGGGTTTTCGGTCAAAGTGACGGGAACTAATCAATACGACGACACGGCGGACTCCGATATCATCGTGGTGACGGCAGGCATGCCACGAAAGCCAGGCATGAGTCGCGACGATTTATTGAAGATTAATGCCGACATCGTCTATCAAGTGGTAGAAAAGGCTTCGAAAGTATCGCCGGACGCGGTCATTGTGGTCTTGTCCAATCCCGCCGATGTCATGGCTTATGTGGCTCAAAAAGCGAGCGGGTTTGCTCACCACCGGGTGATGGGCCAGGCCGGGGTGCTGGATTCGGCTCGGTTTCGCACATTTTTGGCCGAGGCTCTGGGCGTATCGGTCAGGGATGTGACCGCGTTTGTGATGGGTGGGCATGGCGACGCCATGGTGCCGCTGGTGCGCTACTCGTCGGCGGGGGGGATTCCCGTCGATCGCTTGCTGGACGCAGCCACCTTAGAGAAGATTGTCACCCGAACCCGGGGAGGCGGCGGTGAAGTCTTGGGTTTGATGAACGTCTCGGCGTTTTATGCTCCTGGGTCTTCATTGGTGGAGATGGTGAAGGCGGTCTTGTTGGACGAGCGCCGAATTTTGCCGACAATCAGCTATTTGAACGGAGAATATGGGGAACACAACATTTATGTGGGGGTGCCTGCCATCTTGGGCGGGGCCGGAGTCGAAAAGGTGCTAGAGGTCGATTTCACACCGGAGGAAGCTCAGGCGTTCAAGTTGTCGGTGAAATCGGTGCGGGATCCTCTATCCCAATTATCATACTGACTGACGGAGAACGCTTAGATCAGGAGGGAATCGATGAAACAGTACGAGTATATGGCCAAAGGTCGTCTAAAAGCGCGGGGGATTATCGTACCCCCAGGGCGTATTGCGGATACACCGGAAGAGGCGGCCAAAGTGGTAGCGGAAATCGGTCCGTCTGCACTCAAAGCGCAGGTGCTGGTCGGAGGCAGAGGGAAAGCCGGAGGCATTAAATTTGCTTCCACTCCCGAAGAAGCGGTCATCCAAGCGAAAGCGATTTTAGGTATGGATCTGAAAGGCTATCGCGTGGATCGCCTTTATGTGGAGGCAAAGCTCGAAATCGAGCGTGAGTTGTATGTGTCGGTGACCACCGACCGCAATGCCAAAAAACCTTTAGTAATGGCGTCGGCAGCCGGTGGAGTGGAGATTGAAGATGTGCAAGATGATCTCATCATTCGACGCTTAGTCGATCCGGAAGTCGGTGTGCTTCCTTATCTGGGGCGGGAAATTGCCGAAGCCATGAACTTGCCGCTGCCGTTGGCTCGCGAGTTTTCGGAGCTTTTGGTTCGGCTGTATGCCATTTATCGCCAAGAAGATGCTGAACTCGTCGAGATCAATCCTTTGGTGGTGGTTGATGGCCACTTAATCGCCGCCGATGCGCGTCTTAACATCGATGACAGCGCGCTTTTTCGTCATCCTGAGTTCGAATTGGTGGAAGAAGGGTCCACGCTCGAACATACCGTCCACCAGTTGGGGTTGGCGTATGTCGAACTAGACGGCGATATTGCGGTGATGGCCAACGGTGCTGGCATGGCGATGGCCACATTGGATGCGATTCAACATTACGGCGGCCGACCGGCTAACTTTTTGGACGCCGGGGGTGGAGCGGCCGTGGAGCCAACGGCGCAGGCGCTTTCCGTGTTAGTGGGCATGCATCCCAAAGCGATTTTTATCAATATCTTTGGCGGCATTACGCGCTGTGACGATGTGGCTCAAGCGATTTTGCAAGTGCGTCGCAGTCAAGGAATTCCCGTGCCCTTGGTCGTGCGCTTGGTCGGCACCAATGAACAAAAGGGTGTAGCCATGTTGGAGGAAGACGGCATCGCCGCCTTCTCGGAGATGTCTGAGGCCGCCCAACGGGTAGTGGAACTAGCCGGAGAGGGGCGTTAGCATGGCGATTTTATTGCGCAGCGAAGATAAGATTATCGTGCAGGGAATCACAGGAAATCAAGGTCGGTTTCATACTGGGCAAATGGTCGCGTATGGCGCCAAGGTGGTCGGCGGGATTTCTCCAGGCAAGGCAGGCCAACAGGTCGAGGGTGTGCCGGTATTTGACACGGTCCGCCAAGCCGTGGCGGCTACCGGGGCTACCGCGTCGGTGGTCTTTGTGCCCGCCGCCTTTGCCAAGGATGCGGCGTACGAAGCCTTAGAAAATGGCATTCGTCTGTTAGTGATGATTCCGGAGCATATTCCGGTTCAGGATTCGATTGACATTGTCACCCGGGCCCAAGCCTTGGGTGCCGTAGTCATAGGGCCCAACACCTTTGGGGTGATTACCCCGGGAGAAAAGACCAAGATGGGGATCATGCCCAATCATATCTATCGGCCGGGTCCTGTCGGAGTTGTGGCCCGATCGGGCACATTAAGCTACGAAATTGCCTTCAGCCTAACCAATGCAGGGCTGGGCCAGTCGACGGTGGTCGGAATGGGCGGCGATCCGGTGGTGGGTCAGAACTTCATTTCGGTGCTTGAGGCTTTTCATCAGGACCCGGAAACCAAAGCCGTGGTGATGGTGGGGGAAATCGGCGGCAGTGCCGAAGAAGAAGCGGCTGAGTATGTGAAAACGCTCGGCAAGCCGGTGGTAGCCTATCTTGCTGGCCGGGCGGCGCCTCCGGGCAAACGCATGGGTCATGCCGGCGCGATCATTGAACGGGGCCGAGGTACCCTAGACAGTAAAGAACGGGCGCTGACCGCAGTCGGAGTGCGTGTGGTGACCATGCCCTGGGAGGTGGCACCCGCGGTGCGCGAGATCTTGGGTTGACTCAGCGCAGCAGTCAATTTGAGCAGGATCATGGTTTCTCAGGAGTCGCAGCGGGCCTTTTAGACCAAAAGAAAGCTAACCCGAGCGGCTAGCTCGATTGAGACGGTGGATTCAACCGCCTGACCTGGCCTGTGAAAAGGCCTTGGCCGGTACCCGGGGGCACGGGTACCGGCTTTTTTGAGAAGTCTTGCTTTTCTCTAGATAGCAGTCAGACCCCGGTCGGCAGCGCCAAAGATCCGGTCGAGAGACTCGGGCCGTGGGTTGTTCGCCTATGGGTGGCGATATCGATTGAGTTTGGTGCGGATCAACGCTTCGATTTCCTGCCAATCATCGCTGGACAAACGCTGGATGGCCTCTTTCCAGTCCTTGAGGTCAATGCCGTACGGCGGAACTCCCATTTCGCGCAGTGTATGCTGGTTGAGGATCCCAGCGGAAACCAACAGGGTCAGTGGGGGCACATTTAAGGCTTCCGCCAACCGGACGATGAGCGAGCCCGGCGGAGGCTGGCGGTGACCGCGCTCCATGCGGGATAAGTACGAAGGACTAATCCCTATCTGCGTGGCAAGATCCTCCAGGGATAGCGAATGGCTTTTTCGAAGTCTTCGAATTAACGATCCAAACGATTCTGAACGGTCAGCGTACATATCCATCATGTCCTTATCCTATCTGGAAAATTGCCAATAGGCAATTGCAGACAAATACTGCGAAGAAATTTGCATTCTGACAAAAATATGGCTATGATTTTGCCAAATAGGCAAAGGTGATGGGCAATGGCAATATTACGTGTGAACGTTGCGGCGTTCCGCCAATTAATGGAACACCATGGATGGTCAGAGCGAGATCTGTCGGAGCGTATGGGTCTTGCTTATTCTTACGTCAATCGTGTATTGGCGGGAAAGCGTCAGCCGGGATCGAAGTTTGTTGCAGGTGCGCTAGTGATCGGGATGACCATGGACCAGGCGTTTGTGATCGACCAATCGACACCGCGGCCGGATCGTCCGACCTAATAACCTTCGGTACCCAGCCATCCCCAATCATGGCGTCTACTCCAAGTCGTCTCGACTTTCGTGTATGATAGGGGTTAAGATTTCGAACGCGGGATGAATTCGATGGGGGGTGGTGCGGTGAAGCTGCAGGTGATAGGAATCAATCATGTCACCGCCCCGGTGTCAATTCGGGAACAAGCAGGGATGAGTTCGGAAGAGATTATGGCTGGGTATAGGACGCTAGCCGGATTGCACTCAGATGGTGGTGTGGCGGTCCTTTCCACGTGCAACCGTACCGAGTTCTATGTTGCCGGAGCGGCAACCTTAGCCGACGTTCTGACTTGGTGGGAACAGTGGAGCGGAGTAGAACGCGGACAATTGTCCGAATATCTATACTGGCTCCAGGACGATCAGGCGATCGACCATCTTTTTAGAGTGGCCGCTGGGGTCGATTCGATGATTATCGGTGAACCCGAGATCTTGGGACAAGTGAAGACAGCGTACCAGTTGGCCCAAGATGGCGGAGTGGCTGGAGTGTTACACCGGGTGTTTCAGACTGCCCTGAGAGTAGGCAAGCGGGCACGAACAGAGACCGCCGTCAGTCAAAACGCGCTGTCGATGGGACATGTGGTGGTGGAACTGGTCGAACGAGTCTTTGGCCAGGTCAGCGGACTCAAGGTGTTGATTCTAGGCGCGGGCGACATGGCCGGGCTAGTGGCCCGGCACATTCACAGCGCCGGAGTTTCGGGAATCCAGATCGTCAATCGAACGCCCAGTCGAGGCCAATCCTTGGCGAAGGAAGTGGGTGGGAAAGCTTATGGTTTGCACGACCTCGATGGCTTGTTGGCCCAAGCCGATGTGATCATCGCGGCAACGAAGAGCCCGGAGATTTTGGTGACTGAACAAGTCGCCAGGAAGGCGTTTCGAGAGAGCGAACACCGTCTTCGCTTCTTTTTCGATCTTTCCGTTCCGAGGAACATTGATTCGGGCGTGCGGCGGAGCGGACGGGAAGTGTTCGTCTATGATATTGATGATGTACGCTCCGTAGTCGAAAAGAATCAGGCCGAGCGTAGACGGGAGGCCGACGCGGTAGACCGCATCGTCCGCGAAGAGGTGGTTCAACTTAGAGAGGCTCTGAGTGCGACCGATATCGGTCCTTTGATTCGCGGCCTGCGAGACCGTGCTGAGGAGATTCGAGTCGCAGAGCTATCCCGGGTGATGACACGGTTAAATCATTTAGACGATGAGGAACGCGATCTGATTGAACAAGCGACGCGGCTTATGATCAATAAAATTTTGAATGACCCCATGGTGAGTATGCGCAAATGGGCGGCTCGGGGCGACCATGAGAGAGTGGACATGGTCGTAGACCTTTTTCATTTGCGGCCCGAGGTCGAGGCCAAGACGCGGGCTATCATTGCTGAACCTCGTCTTGGCTCGTCAGGATAGCACCGTGTTGCGCGCCCTAATCACCGTGTTTTATATTGTCGGTGCGGTATTCTCTGTGGCCGGATTTTACCGCCCCCGCCGTTTAATTTCGGCGACCGTCGTGACCGCCGTCAGTTGGGGGTTGTTGACGTTCTATTTGATTCATCTGGGGTTGGCGGCGGCAGAACTCCCGGTCACCAGTTTCGGGACGTGGCTGGCGGTTTTGGTGTGGATCATCGCTGGCATGGCTTTGATGGTGGTGTGGGTCTTTGGTGGACAGTATCGCGCCTTGTCAGGGTTTTTATTACCGGTGGGCGCCGTTTTTTGGTTGGCGGATCTCGGTGTGGCTGACGGGGTGCAGCGGATGCCGCTTTCGGGGTGGCTTCCGCTGCACATTGTGGCCGCGACCTTGGCGGTGGTGGCACTGTTGTTGGCGGCAATATTTGGGCTGATGTATACCGAAAAAGAACGGGAACTTCGCAAAAAGTCCGTCGAGGTATTTTATTACCGTCTCCCCGCGCTTCAAGTAATGGACCGTTGGAGCTCGCGTTTGGCGGGGCTGGGGCTGGGGTTGTGGCTGATTGCGTTAGCCGCGGGCGCACTGTCTGCGAGGCAGCTCGCGAGGCCGCCGATGGGTCCGCTGGCTGCGGGGTGGTCGCTATTCACGGCGGTGATGTATGGGCTTTACTTCATGATGCGCAGTGCCTTTGGGTGGAGAGGGCGTCCTGCTGCGGTGATGTTGATGGTACTGTTTTTGGTCGTGCTGATCAATTTTTTGACGCTCAATTTACACTGGATCGTCGCCAGTTCCTTTCATTTTTAAAAACGTCCAGAAAATCGGCGAAAAGGAGACGATAAGGTGGCGAGTTTGCGGATTGGAACGCGGTCCAGTCCATTGGCCATGGTGCAGGCAATGGAAGTGCAGCGGGCCCTGGAGTCCCGGGGCCATCAGACGGAACTGGTTCCATTTCAAACCCGAGGGGACCAGATATTAGACCGGGCGCTGGACCAAGTAGGGGGCAGTGGAATATTTACCACGGAGTTAGAATCGGCTCTGCTTGCCGGGGACGTGGATTTGGCCGTGCACTCGCTTAAAGACCTGCCCACGGAACTGCCCGCAGGCTTGGTGGTGGGGGCCTATTCAGCCAGCGAGGACCCTCGCGATGTGTTAATAGCGGCACGACCGGTTCAAGGATTTGACCAAATTCCTCCCGGTGCTCGCATCGGAACTTCGAGTGTTCGCCGACGGGCATTTTTACGCGATCTTCGCGAAGACCTTGATGTGGTCGCTGTTCGCGGCAATTTGACTACCCGCTTCCGAAAAATGGAGGACCAGGCCTGGTATGGCCTCATCTTGGCCGCGGCCGGGGTTCATCGCCTGGGCTGGAAAGATCGGATAGGGCTCTATTTGGATCCTAAGGTCTTTGTGCCCGCACCGGGACAAGGGATTGTGGCAGTCGAAGTGCGTTTGGATGACCACGGAGTGTTGAAGTGGGTTGAGGAGGCGGTGGGAGACGCTCAGAGCGCGGTTCGGGCACGCGCTGAACGTTCGGTGCTCCAAGCGTTGGGGGGAGGCTGTCAAATGCCTTTAGGCTGTTATGCGACGTGGATTTCGCGAACCGAGGTTTCGTTAATGGCTAAATGGGTGGATGGGCAAGGTCACGTTACGTTGGCTAGGATTTCGGGGAGCAGCCAAGACCCCGAGGGCTTGGGGCGACGACTAGCCGAACGCTTAAGCCAGGCTGGGAATTGAGCCTGGATGACCATGTCGATTCCGGACTTGACTTTGGTGGCCATGCCACCGGCAATGAACATAGGATGGTTGAGCGCGGAAGCGCTCTGGGCTTTGGAGCAGAGTGAAGTGATTGTCGCTCCGTTGCCGGTAGAACGCTTTTACGGGCCCGACTCTGGATGGTGGCAGAAAATTACCTGGTCTGACTCCCCCGAATTGGTGATTGCGAAGGGGTTGGATGAGCAGCAGCGAGTGGTCTATCTGTACCCTGAGGGGGGAGGCCCAGCCTCCGTCTGGCAAATGTTGGATCAGCATCCTCAATGGCTCAGATGGATTAAACGAACAGCGCGAGTCTGGCCGATAACGCTGGCAGCCGACTGGTGGACGGGTCCGAAAGAGCTGGGCGGGCGATGGCAGTTGCTGGCCGAAGATGACCAAAAGCGTCCGCAGATTTCGGTCTCGGTCGCCTCTTCGGGACAAGAGCGCCCACGGTTGTCGGCATCGCTGGCTCAGAGCATCGTCGTTGAGACGATGACTGTAAAATCGTCGTCTCGACAATCTTGGTGGAGCACCCGTCCATTGTGTGGAATCCGGTTGTTGGTTCTGCGTGAAGGGGAAGGCGCTTTTGGGGCCATCCGGGATCTCAGCCACTGGGGCGCGGAAGTGGCCCTCGAACCTATCTTGACGATTGAGCCGGTGCCCTGGAACGAACAGTGGTGGCGAAGCCTGGCATCGTATCAATGGACGATTTTTACCAGCGCCCATGCCGTCCATTTCACTATGCGAGCGCTTAGAACCCGCCGATTAGAATTGGCTCGGTTTGGCGGCAAAGTGGCCGCGGTGGGATCAGCGACTGGGCGGGCGCTGGCCGAATATGGCGTATTTGCGGCGTTGCAGGCGAAGGATTCATTTGACCAAGAAGGCATTTTGCGTGCCTTTGAAAGTGAACCCTTGGCAGGAGCTCGGGTACTCTGGTTCACCGGAGACCGTAGTCGTCCCCGGTTGAGTGACGGCCTCAAGGCACGGGGCGCAGACGTCGATGTGGTGCCAGTGTACCAAAATTGCCAACGGCCGTTGTCGAAGTGGGCAGTGAGCCAAATTCACGCTGGAAGCGTGCATGGGCTCTTGTATTCTTCGTCGTCTTTGGTCAGCGAACTGCTAAACCAACTGGATGATGGTACCATAGAGATGTTGCGTCAGATCCCTGGTTTTAGCATTGGTCGCCAGACCTCATTAGCCCTTCGCAAGGCGGGATTGCTGGTTTCGGGGGAAGCGCCTCGCGCTAGTTGGCGCGAGTTAGCGCAAACGGTGGCACGATACTTCGAACATGATCATGATAAGAGGTGAGGCGGTTTATGTTTCCAGTCGACAGGCCGAGACGGCTTCGAGCCAGCGCTGCATTGCGCGATTTGGTGCAAGAAACCCGGTTGACCGTAGGCCAGTTGATTTATCCGATGTTTATTCGATTTGGCAGCGACCATAAGATTCCGATTCGTTCGATGCCTGGAATCTACCAATGGTCCATCGATCGAGCTCTTGAGCACTTGGCCGTGGTGCAAGAGATGGGAGTCCGTTCGATCTTGCTGTTTGGCATTCCCGAACATAAGGATGCGATGGGGCGAGAAGCGTATGATCCAGAAGGCATCATTCAGCAAGCGCTACGCGCGTTTAAAGAGCATTTTCCCCAATTGACGTTGATTGCCGACCTTTGTCTATGCGAGTATACCGACCATGGACACTGTGGCGTGGTGAAAGACGGTTGGATTCAAAATGACGAGAGTCTCGAATTATTGGCCCGAACCGCAGTGCAACAAGCGTTGGCTGGAGCGGACATCGTGGCCCCGTCAGACATGATGGATGGGAGGGTAGCTGCGATTCGCGCCGCTTTGGACGGGCATGGCTTGATCAATACGCCGATTATGTCCTATGCCGCCAAGTATGCCTCCGGATTTTACGGACCATTTCGGGAAGCTGCCGAAAATACCCCAGAGTTCGGAGATCGTCGCACCTATCAGATGAACCCAGCAAACCGTCGCGAAGCGATAAGGGAGGTCGATCTCGATATTGCCGAAGGAGCCGACATCGTGATTGTGAAGCCGGCGATGCCCTATTTGGATATCTTAAGTGATATCAAAGGCCATGTTTCGGTGCCAGTTGCCGCGTATCAGGTCTCCGGAGAATATTCGATGATTCAGGCGGCGGCGGGGCATGGCTGGATCGACGCGAAGAGGGTGGTAGAGGAATCGCTGCTATCGATTCGCCGTGCCGGAGCTGACCTCATTATTACCTATTTTGCTCCTCAATACGGGCAATGGCGACAGCAAGGGATGTGATTTTGCGCCTCTCAGATGGGGATGTGAGCTGGGGTCACGGTTTAGTTGCCGAGCAGGTATACAGGGATAAAGGAGGGTTCGGGATGCAAGAACGACAAGGTAGCGATGGGGCTCGTCGGGTGCACAACGAAGCGGTGGCTCTTTATGACATGAACGCGGACGATATGCTCCATACCACGGGTCATGTGGTGGCCGATTCGAGTCTGGGAACCATTTTAGATCCGCTACAGGCGAAATGGCGCGGACAACTCATCACCCAAGAGCACTAAGATGGCGCAAATTACGCTCATGGACCCGGATTAGAGCGAGACGGAGAAGGGAATGGGGATGGATCAGGCGTTGCAAGCGCGAATGCGTCAGATTCCCGCGATTCAGGAACTCTATCGACAGTTGCAGTGGGAACGTCCGACGGTGTGGCAGAAGGAGGGGCTGAACCAGGTATTAATCGAAGTGCGTGAGGAGGTCCGGAATGGTCAGGCGGTGCCGGTTTTGGATCGACTGCTGGAACGCATTCGGGGCACGGCCCAAAACTTGGCGGCGCCTAGCCTTCGACCGGTGATTAACGCCACCGGAGTGGTGATTCACACAAATTTGGGACGGAGCCCGCTGTCTCAAGAGGTGATGGATCGCGTGCGACAGGTGGCGTCTGGATATTCTACGTTGGAATATCGCTTGGACCAAGGGGTGCGCGGGTCGCGCCACGATCATGTGGGTGCCTTGCTTCAGCAGCTAATCGGCGCTGAAGCAGCGATGGTGGTGAATAATAATGCCGCCGCGGTGCTTTTGGCACTGTCCCAATTGGCCAAAGGTTATGAAGTGATCGTCTCTCGGGGTCAACTGGTGGAGATTGGGGGCTCGTTTCGCATTCCTGAGGTGATGGCAGCTTCCGGGGCTCATCTAGTCGAAGTGGGGGCGACCAACAAGACCCATTTGGAAGATTACCAGCGTGCGGTGTCGACTGAGACTCGTGCGATTTTAAAGGTGCATGCCTCAAACTTTCGGATGGTTGGATTTACCGAGCAGCCGACGACCGGCGATTTGGTCACTCTGGCCCATGAACATGGCTTGGTCATGCTGGAGGACTTAGGCAGTGGGGTCGTAGAGGCCTTCTCCCTTGGTGGATATGTTGAACCTTCGGTGCGCGAAGTCGTGGCCGCCGGAGTGGATGTAGTCACGTTTTCTGGAGACAAACTGCTGGGAGGACCGCAGGCCGGGCTGATTGTCGGACGACGTAAATGGATCGATGGCATGAAAAAGCATCCTTTGGCGCGAGCGCTTAGGGTGGACAAGATGACGCTCACGGCATTGGAGGCGGTAATTCGGCTCTATTTAGAGGGGAGGCAGGGGGAACTGCCGTTGTGGCAGATGTTGGATGCGAACCCCTTAGAGTTGCGCACCCGGGCCCGTCGTCTGGCCGCTCGGCTGCGACGAAATCTTCCTGAACTGATCGAGGTCGTGGCTGAGCCGGGTGTTTCCGCGGTGGGAGGTGGGTCTATGCCCGGAACTACCCTGCCCACGTGGGTTATCGCGCTGACCGGCGGCGGAAGACCCGTACATTACTTAGAGGCGGAACTCCGTCGCGGACCGATGCCCGTCATTGCTCGGATTCACGATGACCGTCTTCTCTTTGACCTGCGAACGGTCCTTCCCCACCAAGAAAGCGCCTTGCGGCAAGCGATCCTCGGGGCGGTGGGCGCGATCCAAGAAAAAAATGAGCGGTCATAGGTTGCTCGGATGCGAACCATTTAGCTGGTAGTCGGGGCCGCTTTGGCTACCAAAATTTTGAGTAGCGCTGCCAGCACCGTTTCTCCGGTCGACTTTTTAGTTTCAATCTGAAAAGTGACCAAGCCACCACGTTCTGCCCGGTCTTCGCGAAAGACCACTTCGGTTTCTACGTGGATTGTGTCGCCGATGAAGGTTGGCCCGGTGAAGCGTACGCGATCCATTCCATAGAATGCCACCACTAAGCGAGGCTCCATGATTAACAGGCCGGAGGTAATGGCCAGAATTAACAAGCCATGCGCAACGCGTTGGCCAAATATGCTGTGCGCTGCATAGTCGCTATCGGTATGGAGGGGATACCAATCCCCACTAAGACTGGCAAACAGGACAATATCCGTCTCGGTGATGGTGCGGGCGCGGGTCGTGGTGTGGTCTCCAATGTGCAGTGCCTCAAATGGTTTGGTTAACATCGAATTTCTCCTTATGTGGTGTGGTCTCGTTGCTTCGGCTCGACGGCGTTTTAGGGCCAAGGACTCGGACATAATCTGAGCCCTTGGGCATATGGCTATAGTAGGCCAAGCCGAGGGGGCTGTCAGCTGTCATGAAAGGGAAAGTCACACTATTTTTTTTGATGGTATTTGCGGCGATACAAATCTATTTTGCCCGTCAGCCAATGACGCATCAAGTCGTTGGTTCCACTTGGATCGAAGTCAGTCGACAGGCAGGGGCGATCGTAGAGCGCCAACAAGGCTACTATCTGATTGCTGGCCACCGGGTGTACCAACTGCATGCCAACTCAGTGCACGTGGTGGCAAAGCCTCTTCAGGTGTCGTGGGAAGTGGTTCCTAGGCCGACTGGATTTGGCACTTGGCAAGTGGCGTATACGCGTCAAGGGATGCCGGTAATCGGCAGTGGTCAGGCAGTATTTCCGAGTAGTGACGGCACGCAAGTGATATGGAAGGATCCTAACAGTGGTTTGCTCTATCAGAGTCAGGGAGAAGGAGACGGCTTAAGCCCTTATGCCAGTTACTTGCGAAGCGTTGGGCGCATTCTCTGGGCGCCCGACGGCGCTGCCGTGGCGGTCGAGGCGGTTGGACCTCAAGGCGCTGGGGTGTATGTCTTTGATGGGGACAAAAACCAAACCATTCTACGCACCCCCTCACCGATCCAGGATTTCGGTTTCACCCGACAAGAGACGGTCTTGGCGGCGCTGCGGCGCGGGAAAATTTTGTGGCAAGGCCACCCGAGGGTAAGCCTGCCCGGATTAAGTCGCGCCTCGGTCGATAATGGAGTGGCGAGTATCTGGGGAATTCACCAGTCTCAGACGGTGTTGTGGGAGGACGGCCGAATACGCATGCGAAACCGACCCGACGTCACCTATGTGGGTAGTGCGGAGTTTTCCGAAAATGGTTCTGACGTTGCCGTTTTGGCTGAGAATAGCGAGGGTAAAGGGGAACTCTACTTAGATGGTCCGACCCATCAATGGTCCTTGCGCCTGCCTTATGACATTGCCATCAGGAACTACCACTTGGACGGGTTTTTAGGCAACCGCTGGGTGTTGGTTAGCGTCGACTCGGGTCACGACCACGGAACCTACGCTTGGTGGGTGAATGCCTTATAGCCCACTGAGCGCTGGACCAACAGCCCGCGGCCAACCTACGGCGCTGAAGGGGAAGTCCGGTGGCAGCGGCTACCTCCGGCAGTCGAACGGCAATGGGGCGCTAGGCGGCAGCTCCGTCAGTCTAAAACGGGTCCAGCAGACGCTAAAACATCTGGCGACGATTGGGGACCTCCCCCTGGTCAAAGGCGCAGCCATGCATGCCATTCGCCGGGGGCTGATTGTGGCTTGGGATACCGCTGGGGTGTCTGACGCGGCCACCGGGCATTTTATTCGATGGAAACAGAAACAAGGGCCTAATCCCAACCTCTATCGGGAAAAGCATCGCTATAGCCATCCGACCCAGCCGGTGGGCATTACCGCAACAGCCCCGGCGGCCGAGACCGTCCACCTAATCCCCGCCAGCCGAACTGAAGACCAAGCCGTCTGGGACGCCCACCCATTTCTCGCCGACTGGACTCCGAAGTAAAATCTTGCCGCTCGTTTTGCCGCCGATATGGCGACAACGAAGGGCAAATGAGGGCATGATAATCAGCTCTCACATCGGGGATAAAATTGGCAAGCCCTAAGATTCATGCGGTTTGGGGTGGTGGGCGAACCAGGGATCGAACCTGGGACCCCCTGCTTGTAAGGCAGGTGCTCTACCGCTGAGCTATTCGCCCTTAACCGCTTATAATATATCGTGGAGGGGGATTGGTGTCAAATCCTCGGCAGCAGTAGGTGACTTCCGGCGGAGTTGATGGCAATCCTTCCGGTCGAGGTCCAAGAATTCCGAGGAAGAGGTGGTGAGGGCGTGGGCTCACTTCTCTCGCGAAAAGGCCCCAAAAGAGGGCCGGGGTGATTCGAAGGCTGGATCGGGACGCCAGAGAACCTTGAACCTGGGGTCAGCATCTTTGGGTTTAGACGAAACCAGGCATTTTCAGAGGCTGATCTTTTTCTGCAGTAACGGCTGCATCGCGGATCCATGAATCGGAAAGAAGCCAAATTGCCTGGCTGGGATGCCGACGATTTCAAAGGCAAAAATCGCTTAAAAGTTTAGGTTGACAGATGAGTGCGGTCCGTGGCATAATGACGCTCGTGGCAGTTAACCGATAGTCGATGAAAACTGAATACGCGGAGGCGTGGTGTAGCCGGCCTAACACGCATGCCTGTCACGCATGAGATCACGGGTTCGAATCCCGTCGCCTCCGCCATCGATGCCGCGGTAGCTCAGTCGGTAGAGCAGAGGACTGAAAATCCTCGTGTCGGCGGTTCGATTCCGCCCTGCGGCACCATTCATAAAACGTCCTGATTGACAATGGCTGGCGGAATTTTGGTAGGGCAGGGACGCAACGACCAGGAAATCGGGATCGCCCAGAATAGGCTAGCATAACCTCACGATGTGCGAGATTCTATCCGGACTCAAAACTTTTATTCTTGACCGCGGAGACAGACTGCGGTCTATATTGCTTTGTGTCAAATTGCTGGGCGCCGGAACGCGGATTCGGCATCGGTCCAAAATCTTGGGTCACGGTCGCGCCGTCGGGAACGCTTTGACCTTGCGTATAAAACCGCGCTATAGCGAAATCAAGTGTGACCATACCAATCCGATGATGGCGCATTGAAACGTTTGGCCGGAAGTCTCGGTGCCGAGCGGCGATGTGCGGTAGACAGGTTTGTTGCTGAGATACCCTACTTGTGGTTTCGATATGCCTGTTTTCAAAGGGCCGAGTCGCGTATATACTCCTCGCGGACGACAATTGACGAAATTTCGTAACGGTTGGCGACCGTTCTGTGAGCGAATTCGGTGGTTTTGCTCCTAAACTCAAACCATCAATTGTGATCCGCGAGGAGTATATTTAATGTACTATGGCATCCGCCCGGTAATGCGGCCATCCTGACGAGTTGAAGCGGATCCATCTCGGAATC
>DAHXNH010000309.1 GCA_027365485.1 Clostridiales bacterium | reverse complement strand
ACTCTGAGCGCAACGTGGTAAGCCTCATCAGGTCTGCCTGCGGCAGTAGGTCGGTCGCAAGACCGATACAATTCGGAGGAGGTAAGGGAATTGGGTAGGAAGCGAATGCCTCTTGGTAATTGAGGGGATAGGACTCGGGCTGCTATCTAGCAGCCCTATGGTCCAACGCGAAGCGTGCTGACTTACCCGCGGTCACTCAGCGAGGAACGACGTAGCAGTGCTGTGAGAGGAGGACCTGTGATGAACCCATTTCCACTAAACCGCCTCGTGCGAGTCCACAGTGTCCACGCGCACCACCAATGCTCTAGCTCTCATGGCTCGGTTATCTCGCCTCCCCGCCTGCGCAGCCAGCGAGGGATCTCCCCGATGGCGTAGCCATCGGCCGGAGACCCCAGGTCCCGACTGGGAATCCTTGCCCCCCACCAAGATGGGTTTTAGGATGCTGCCGAGTGGCTTGAACCGAATGACGGGAAACTGTCACGTCCGGATCTGAGGGGGGAAAGGAGCCGTAAGGCTCCTTTCCCACCCGGCCTACGGTCTCCAAGGCTTTGGCCACGTAGTCATAATCACCTACCGAAATACCGCCGGTCGTGATGACGAGGTCTATGCCTGATTGGACATCCTGAACGGCCCGGCAAATCGCTCTCAAATCGTCCTTGATTCGGGCGATTTGAGTGACAACCCCTCCCCATTCTTGGATGAGAAGCGGCAGCCAAATGGCTTGTATTTCGTAAATGCACCCCGGAGCTAGAACTGTTGCCGCAGGCGTCAATTCGTTTCCCGTCTGCACAATACCCACTCGAATCCGTCGGAACACCTGAAGCCTAGCCAATCCCAGTGCAACCAATGTGCCCAGATGACTACTCGTGAGACGCTCACCGGCTTGATAGACCAAATGGCCTTTGGAATACTGGTGCCATCTTGGCATTACGTTTCGACCTTGGGTGATCGGCCGAGCAATGATCATTTTTCCTAAAAGCTCACTTACCTGAATGGCTTCCTGCTCGATCACGGAGTCCGCGCCCATAAGAAGTGTAGCGCCGGTAAAGATGCGTACGGCAGTTCCCGGAATGAGTTTTTCGGGGCTATCGCCAGCGGCCACGCGACCGTTTACTGCTAGATGCGCCGACGCAATGTTACACTCGCTACTATTGAGCGCATACCCGTCCATGGTAGCTCGGGCAAACGGCAGAAGGTTGATGGAAGCATAAATCGCTTGCGCCAAGGTTCGGCCCAGGGCGTCGGCCAGGAGGACCGATTCGATCGACAGTCGGGGACGTACTCGGCTAAGGAGCGAGAACGCCTCTCGGATGGAGATCATGTCCAAGCACCCCCTCTTCCCAAACAATTTCTACTGATCCATTACCATCGATCGTTCGAAACGACGAACATTGACCCGAGCAACCGCGATCAACGATTCCGTCGCCAATACCCACGAGGTGTCTATTGCAAATTCCACTTAACTTTTTTTCTCCTAGGCCCTACCTCGTCAGATTCCACGCGGTGAATGGCAGGACACGTCATCGAGGCAAAGGGGACCTTCTCGCTTCTTCGGAATTTAGTGTGATCTAATGCATAGAGCATCTTGTCCTTCCATTAACCTGCTCGGTGTTGTTTAATGGCCAGAAAGATTTCCTCGATGGTACAATGGTCATCAGAGTGCCCCAAGGCGATGACGGGGGTCGCTGTTGGATCAGCCCTAAAAATCATGCGTCGGACCCTACCCTCTCATAGTTGAGGCTCAGCGCCACCAAGGTCAATTGAACAGACTTATTTCCTACCAAAGCCCATGTTACGGAGGCATCCACCGCTTTCTTTGGCAGCCCCGGATTACTACCGTCACCGATCGCTATGCGCAGTCCGCCATGGTCTTCGCCCACCGTTCAGGATCCAATCGACAATCACCGCAGTTGAGTAGGTGGGCTCTTCGCTTTTGTCAAATTGGAGATTCCTGGTATATGGCCGCACCCCGCCACATTTGGGAGGACGACACCGTCCGCGGTGTCTTGCAACGAGGCACGGCCACAACTATAGGCACGCTCGATTAGGCTACTCTACCCCAGGACACGATATAAGTACTCTAGCAATACAGTCGCCGTTATACAACAAGTGCTCAGATCCGATGATCACTGCACTGGTCATAGCGGCAACCTTGACCACGGAATTCGTCGTTAAGCGAACTGGAATATTCCCCAGTCTGTCATCAGGAGCTATCGGAAAGTGCCAATATCAACCACGAAAAGTCGCAAAATCCACTCCTAGTTTCTGGTTAGGAGAATGGCAAATCGCGTTGGCCCAGATTCTTTATACTCCACAGAGAAAACGCCGGGCTGTTCCGCTTCCAGTTGATAAAGCAAAGGCTTGGGGTCGTGATCGTTTACCAAGAGTGCTGAAAATCCGGGTGGAAGAGCTTCAAAGGTTGCTAGAATCGTTTGGTGCTTTACTGGTGGTGGCAAGAGCGGAGCATTTATGATTATTACAGGCTCGACCATCGTGAAACCTCCCAAGTGATTTGAATTTTACCTCAAATAAATTTGTAACAGGTTCTATCATGGTGGTTAGTGACGACGATCACACGAACGCACGCTCTTTATCGAAGGCGCAGGTTCAAGGAGCCCTGGATTTTAATTGTGGAAGCGATTCCTCCTCGGGTCAAAAAAGCGCGTGCGCACCAAACGACAACAGAACGCTGAACTAGTACTACGCGGCGTTAATGCCTAATCACCTTGCACGGTCACACTTGGAGCAATTTTCCGTGATACGTCCATTTAAAGGGTGCGCTAGGTTGTTATGGCTAACTCGTTTTGCCTTTGGTTTCACTAGTTCAGTTGTCATCGGTTCTAGCATGTTTCGGAAGACCTGCCGGAGAACGTACCATTCATGGAAGTAGCGCTAGGGTTACTCACAGCATTCGCTGATTGGCGTAGACAGTGGGTTTTCCGAGTGCGTCAACCAGCGAATCCCAACCCCTCGGGCTGATCTCGGCTTCGCGCCGGTCACTAATCGCTTGTGAATCTGATGCCACGAAAGTTAGTCGCAGTGATGACAAAGATAGTTAGCGCCAACAGCCAGGTACTGGTTATAGTAGTCAATAAACTGTCGAATGCGCTCTTCCAGGGCTTCGATCGAGGGAAACCTCGCCCGCTTATTTAACGCCCGGCGCACCAGAACGCTGAACCGACACGAGAAGGTCCTTGGCACCGTCCAAGGATTTGATTTAACCACGAGCAATGTTTGGGGGTATAGAGGAACCGGACGGAATGGGTGGGATCTTCAAGAAAGGCCTCGCGGGGCTTGCGGTTCTTCAGGATCCCAGACTTGCCTTTGACGCCGAGCATTTCGTCGGAAATCTGAAGGTGGTCGTGAGCGATCATCAAGCGCACCAAGGTTTCCGAGACATGGGTATTGAGATTGTCGAGGACGAAGATGTGCCAGTCGGTCGGATGGAGTGCGATCCCGTCCGCAATATGTTGGGCAAAATCGGCTTCGGTCCGCGTGGGTTGAATGAGCCGGGATTCGACTTCGCCGGTGACCACATTGCGCGAAGCAATGAGGCCAGAGGCCCCGTGGCGATGGTACTCAAATTCCTGCCGTTCGATGTGGCCCGGGCGCATGGGCAAGGGCGCGTGGATGACCTGCCGAGCGGGAATTCGTGGAATGAACCTGAACGCCCTGGCGGCGGGCGCTGTGGCGTACAGGTCGCAGACGTTCTTCACGTTCTCCTCAAATTCTTCGATTGAGCCAATAGCCGCTGCGATGCGGCTTCAAATCCGCCTCTTGTAGGAGGCATCCGACATGGCGGGGGGAATTGCTGAAGCAATCTTTTGTCGTACTACCACGTCGGCCAAGGCCGCCGTGGTCCAGTGCGTGATGGGTACCTGGTGCTCCTTGTCCTTGGGAGGGTCACACGCGATCTTCACGAGGTGGGCGACCTGTTGGGCCGTAAAACGACTCGGCTTCCCGGGTCAAGGAGCGTCCTCTAAGACCTTACGGATGTAGGTTTTCAACTCCCGCGGCCGCTGTAGTTCTTGCTGCCTGATCTCAGTCGCCACACGAGCCCACCGTTTACGCCAGAGTGTTACGGTATTGCGATTCAATTTCTCGATCTCGGCAATGTGCTGATTCGATTGACCTTGGGCTGCCAGCGCGATGATCGTCGCACGTTGCTTCCAGTGCAGGGGGCTATGGATCCCACGCTGAAGCGCGGTAAGAATTTTCTCTTGCTTGGAACTTAATCGAATCGTCGGGGCGCGGAATGGGAACACCGCTCGCCACTTCCTTTCTTTACCATCGGGTTTGCACCCTAGCGAAAAGAAAACAAGCGATCGCGTTTACAAAACATGTGTTCTCTAAAAGTGACTAAGCATTAACGCCGCGCAATGCTAGTCTCACGCTCCACTCCAATCCCTTAAACGGTCACCATCCACAACTTCAATGACTCCATGCCTAGAATTTACCACTCCGTCCCGGGTTAGTTCTCGCAGTGCCCGACTGACTGTCTCTCGATGGGTCCCTATAATGTGGGCCAAGTCTTCGTGGGTCAACACAATCGAATTTCCCATTCGAGCCGAAAGCGTGAGAAGCGCCGATGCGACCTGCTGAACCATCGGTCGACCTTGCCGACTTGAAATTGACTCCTGAATGTATCGCAGGCGTTCGGCCAGTTGACGGCTTATCTCCAAACCGAACAGTGGGATCTCTTGGTGAAGGCGGAGCACCACTAGCCTAGGAATCCACCCCATGGTCGTCGGAGTGGACAACGCTCGAGCCGAGGCTGGGTAGCTGCTTTGATCCCAGAGACCCGCAATCCCTACCATATCGCCTTCTATCCACACGCCCGGAGTAGCGAGTGTGCCGTCGCCGGCGACCCGTTCCATTGCTACTTTTCCCGCCATCACACACCAAAGCCCAGTCGTTGGATCCCCTTGGGTAAAAATTTGATCACCAGTCTGGTAATTCCGGACCACGAGAACTTCAACCAATGTCTCCGCAGGGATGGTTTGAAAGAGCTCTATACGATCACAATCCATTTCCATACGTCCACCTCCCAGAATATTATATCAAGATGCGGACGGCAGGCTTAAAGCAAGACGATATTTGTGTAACAGCGTCATGCGTCACTTAATATGCCACGACGCCAAGAACATTCTCAGATTCTCTGCCCATGACAATACTTAAGAAAAAATCCTAATTGACATTTGATCAATGACTTGGGACTTTGGTAGAGCGGGATACGAACCACCACTGTGCGCAAAAGAAGATGAAAAAACTAGCCGCACTGTCTGGTAACGGCACCTGGTTTCCCCGCACATAAACAACACAACGATCTGAGAGCACCTGGGCCAAGCCCATCATCGGGTATGTTTTGCCTCGAAGGTCCCATGCATGCCTGCCCTTACTGCTGTCGGCGGCAACCGTATTCGAGAGATCCAGGGACTGTTTAGGCATAGTAGCCACATCCTTTGCTACCATGCTGGAATAGGCCAGGCCAGGCCCGTCCAGTACTTTTTGGAAGAGGTGGGGAGAGACTTGCCTGCCGCGCAATGATCACTCCGCTGACTTTTTCGCGCTGCAATACAAGCAAAGACAGTAACAACTTAGGGCCCGCCTCGAAATAAGCTCAACGTTTAGTCGGAGGTTCAAATTGGCCCCCTATCTGCCTCTGTGACCGATTTTGACTTGATTCCTGATCGATTTGTAGAACTTATTCTTTCCTGAGACCTTAGGACAAAATTTGCGTCCCTCCATGCAAAAATAACGCTGATTTTTTAGAATGGTCGTATCCTTAGATGCCCGGTGGGAAAGTCCCTGCAGTTTTTTGACGGATTCTTCTACATACATTCAGCCGATCCCCTCAGGTTAGCGCGACGAATCCCCACCAGCGTGCGGAACACCCCGGCATCGCAGGGCAATTTTGGGTCCATCTTGGGGTTTTTCACTCCGATCCCCAAACCTTCATGAGCTGAACGGTGAACGGTGTGGAAGACGTTGAATGGACTTTGAGAAAATGACCATAAAAAAGCCAGCGACCTGGGTCGGACGACTGAACGCTCGAAGGGTCGCCATTCTCGGGCCCATCTCCCGAGGGTCCGCGGGCTTCTCGAACCCGTGGACGACGGTTTTGCCCAGATTTTCACGGGAGGAACCCTGTGGGGCAGGGTTCCGTGGGCCCCTGGGTTCGACTGGAACCCACTTATCCGGCCAGACCGACTCGATTTCTGCGAAGAACATGGACCGAATGCGGGGACCGCCGACGCGCAGACTGCACGAGGCTGGCCCCCCTGGGGGCGAACCGCAATGCTGTCTGTGGTCGCCTGGGAGTTACTCGGCGTCGCGCTTGGCGCGGAACGACGTGCGTTCGTGGACCGGTTTTTGATTTGCCCACACGGGCAAATCCCTTTTCTTCCGCGTCGAAATGTTGTCAAGTCTCACGTTATTTGGTGGGCTCTGAGGCGTGACAATTGAAGAAGGCACTGGGTAAACGTTTCGCGGTTTTCCGAAATAAATTTTCTCCCACCCGAACAGCATTGCCGGTGGCCGAATTTCCAACACAGTAAAAAAGATCTATATGAGGATGATCCAATCGTTGCAAAGTGTTAATGCTAGGGTAAGTTGACAACGAACTGACTAGGTATATTGACCAGATTCTGCTCCAGTAATGGACCATGAGGGCAAGCCGCAATGGGTTGCCCCAGGACCACGGCTCATGATCGAGGGGCAGAGGGGTTACTGTGCACAGCCTAGAGGCCAGGTTGCAGAGCAACCTGGCCTCTAGCGGAGACGATGGCTCTCACTCTTACAAATCGTAGTCCATCACGCTGAGGACGCGGCGAACCCAACTCCGACGTTCGAGCACGCTAGCCGGGAAGGGTTGACAGTGAAATCGGTCGGGATGGCTCCAGTGCCAGTAGGCATAGGCGCGATGCAAGACTTCCACGGCCTGCCACGCCGCCGGTTCCCTGGAGGGACGTCGAGAATGTGAAGGATACGTCACGTCTTCCACAAAGTCTCCCCAGTCATCCAAACCGGTGGACGCCCAGACGCGATGAGAATTTTGAGCGAGCCACGTGGCCGCTACGGTCAGCCAGCGCGCATCCGCGAGGACTTGCCTCAAGGTCCGGTCTTGCCACGCCGCGAAGGTCAGATATTCCATAGTGTCCGGATCGATAAACCCCTCGATATCCCGAATGATCGCCCAAGGGCGCACTCGCAAACGATACATCTGGTACCCTCTACCATGCGCTCGAAGCGGGTGGACATAAGCCATGATAAATCCCTCCTGATAGGTGTTTGGATGTGATGTCTGGCAGGGCACCCGTCGCCGACGAGCAGCCCCCCGGGACGTTGAGCGTTTCGGATAAGGGAAGGGCACCCCAGCGGTTACCACCCTTCCCCTTCGATGACGTGGGTGACCATGCGGTCATCCACGAGGTGGTGGCCTTGTTGAGCCCCATACCACAGACTTTGAGTACAGAGTTGGTTGACCAATCGCGCGATGCCACTGGTTGCTTGATAGACCACCTTCAACGCCTCTTCGGTAAAGAGGGCATGATCGACGCCCACGGTCTGTAATTGTTGCGCCACATAGGCATCGACTTCTGACCGGTCCCAGGGAATGAGTTGCCCTTGGACCGTCACCCGTTGGCGAATGGCCGTATACGCTTGCAACCGCAAGCGATCGCGGAGTTCTGGCTGACCGACTAAGACGACGGCGATGAGGCTGTGCCCGTCCATGGCCGCATTGCGCAAGTAGCGGAGTTCTTCAATGAGATCACGGCTCAACCCTTGCGCTTCGTCGATCACCACTAAGGGTCGGAGGCCATCGCGACGATGCATTTGAGCAAATTCCCGGTGCACAGCACGTTTGGCTTCTAACCCGGCGCGCAGCGGCTCATAGCCTAACTGTGCAAGGAGGGTCGGATAGAGGGTGCGCGGCGTCAGTTTGGAATCGGCCACATAACAGACGGGCGACGTGGCCGGATCTAGGGCCCGACAGAAGTGCCGCAGGACGGTACTTTTGCCCACTCCACACTCGCCGGTGATGACACCAAACCCGGCATGATCGACCACATACTGGAGCCGGGACAGTACTTCGTCCCAGGTCGGCGATCGAAAGATGCTCGACGCCTCGCCCTCTGCCGTAAACGGCAGCCGTTGCATCCCATAGAACGTTTCAATCCTCATGATCGGAGTCCTCCGGCTGGGGTGGGGCCTCAGGGCTTGGAGCCGCGGGCTCCGCCCAGACTTGGCGATACGCCAAGGCGGGCTGTTTGCGCTCTTGGCGGGCGGCCTGCTGTTTCTGAGCCCCCGCGAGTAATCGCGAAGGGCCTTGGTCCGCCCGACTGGCCTTGGCCGGGGGTTTGGCGCGGTGTATGCCGTTATATTCGGGGATGACCATGGGCCGAGCCGTCCACGGCTCGACGCCCGGGACTTCGATACTCACCGTGCTCAGGTCGGTGGGATCATAGACCACCTCCACCGTCTGGCCGGCCCAGGTGGTGCCGACGTAATATTGGGTGCCCTGAAAACTAATCCCGCCGACCTTGTTGACTTTGCTGGTTCGCGCAGATAAGAAGGCTCGCGTGACCTGGTCGGATTCCGCCCACCGGATGGGCTGAGCATCTTCACGATAGGCGACGGCGGGTGTTCGGACGGGATCCAGGCCGGTATGCGGTTGGGTGTGGTAACATTCACTCAGCCAGGCCTGCAAGAGGGCATTGAGCCGGTCCACCGTCGCGGGCTGGTCTAGCGCCGCCTCGGTGAGGAAGGCATCGAGGCTTTGATTAAAGCGCTCAATTTTTCCCTTACTTTCTGGCGAATACGGCTTCGCATAGAGGAGTTGAATCCCCAGTTTGGTGCAAATCCGATGCATCTGTTTCGTCGTATATTGGCTGCCGTTATCGAAATAAACGGCTTCCGGCACCCCATAGCCCGTAATCGCTTGCCGCAAAGCATGCTCGACGATGATTTGATCCAGGGTCGGATAGAATCCGGCATACACCACATAGCGAGTGGCATCATCGAGGAAAGCCACCAGATAGACTTGTTTTTTTGCGCCTTTGGGACCGATGGGCAGATACGGTCCATATTTAATGTCGCTCTGCCACAACGCATTACGATGGCGTCGTTGAAAGCGCCGACTGCCCACGGCCGAGGCGCTCTGCCACCGCAGTTGCCGAGCACTATAGCCCTTTTCGGCGAGGCGGGCTTGGAGTGTACTCCGTTTGAGTTGCCCCGGCGCCACCCGCCCTTCCCATTCTAAGATCTGAATCAGTTGGGTAATACTGCGGCGCGGAACTTCCCGGCGTAAGATCATCGCTTCCTCGAGAATGGCCTCGGATAGCACGTCGTCCCGGCGCCGGGGCCCTTTCGACTGGGGTTTGAGCCCTTCCCAGCCCTGGGCGCGATAGCGCGCGACATAGCGACGAATGGTGCGCTCGGACCACCCCGTCTGGGCACTAATCTCCTCCTTCAGTTGGTGCGCCTTGGCCGCGTCTAACCCCGCTGCGAGTAAGGGCGCAATCCACTGATAGCGTTCAATCGCCCGATCCTCCTTGGGATCGGAAGGTCTTGCCATCGTCTGCCACCTCCTTGAAATGAATCCAAGGTTACTGTAGCGAGATCGCCGATGGACAGCCACGCAAAACGGTTTCATCCGGGAAAGCATTGCCAATAGCCCGCATGGAGCATCGGTCGGATGACCCGAGCGAGCCAATTCGCTGCATCTCCCACATACGGTCCCAAGCGGTGGAGTATGGTTGGCAGCGGTCGGGACCGATCGACGGGCTCTGCCACGACTCCTCGGGTGTGCAAGGCGACCAAGATTCCCTCCGCGTACCCCGAGAAGAGCTCAAACCATCTGTGCCAGCGACGAATCGTGGTCTCATCGGCTGCCACGGCAGCCGCCATGCCCTCTTGGAGCCCCGCTTCGATACTCTCGACGTCAAAATGTTTGTGGGGAACCAAGCAATCCGGCAAGCAGCGATGAGAACGGCCACACGCATCGCACCTCAAAATGGGCACGTGTAAAGACTCGGTCTCGCCGCTCGCCCGGCGTCGAATCCGTAAACACCATCGCCAGGGGCGGAGTGGAGAGTCACATTGAGGGCACAGCGGCAAAGGTTCCATACTCCGAACGAAAAATATGGGGATCGTCCGTAGCGTCTAGCGCATAAAGTGTTATCATAACCATGTGGTTTGTTGAGGAGAGCGGGGCCCCATAACCCTTCAACGCTCTCCTCAGTTTTTTCCTCCTTATAGAGCGCCTCGTTCGACCGCCTAGGGACCTGGTGCATAAGTCCCAAAACACCGGACCAAGAAACCTGAAACCCGCGTGGTTGTGAGCCCTGAAAGATGATTTTTCGGGTTTCGCACCAGGCTTCTAAGAGTAGGTCCATCACTTACCATCCCCACCAGGAGTCATACCACGTGCATCGGTAGCCCCTAATACCCGTCTAGGTTATGGACAATGTTGGTAAAACTCCAGTCCATGGACAAGCTCCCAAGTATCTCTCTTGGGCACGATCGATTTCGGTCATCATATCAAGCAATCTACGGACAGGCAAATTTAGTAACTTCTTGTCAAATAAACCTAGCAATAACACCGAAGGATACCCGGTAGTTTGAAGGTTCCCATCACATCAAATATAATAGCGTTGATCGTGCACTGGTGTTCATCGAGCACCTTTTTGATCTCGGTCGCATCGTCCCGCATGATAACACTCCGTTTTTGGTTGATTTGGATGCACCTTAATTATACCAAAAACCCAGTATTCATGCGGGTTTTGCGTCCTTTTACTCCGTGAGATTTGTTGTGATTTCGAGGTGGGTAGGTAGAACCGCGGCCTCGAGGCTTGGCTGTTTTAGCGTG
>DAHXNH010000303.1 GCA_027365485.1 Clostridiales bacterium | reverse complement strand
CCCGGGCTTGATCTTCTCGGGGTCGAGGTCACGCAGGTAAGCGATGGCCGCGTCCACGCGGCCGCGCCAAAGCAAGGTGAGCAGGCGAGCCAGCACGGCGTTGCGGATCTTGGCCCCGCGACAGAGGGTGCTGAGTTCCTTAGCACATTTCCCCTTCAGATGAAACCAGTCGAGCAGGATACGTTTCGATCCGAACCAGGCTAAGCGTTCGATAATAGCCGCCTGCAGCGTTCGCTGCCCGTCGACGAAACATTGCAGATAATGGGTCGAAAGCACGCCATTGGAGAGCAAAAACGCCACGAGGACCTGGAGCACGGGGACGGTCCCAAACCCGTTCAAGATATACCATCCTGCCGTAGTTTGGACATGGGCGATGGTATTGAAGACATAGGCGCGGGGCGGTTTCACCCGGGCCTCGGCTTCAGGCGACGCCCCAGAGGTCGGGGGTTCTGCGACCATTCGCGACCGTTCGCGGTGAGGTTTTTGTTTTTTCACACAAACATCGTCAATCGAAACGTTGACCACCTGCGTAGGATCTTCATAAAATGCATTCGCGGCCTCGAGGGGGATCTTCAAGGCTTCCGATTGCGCGGCATTGTACGCCTCGAGAGCTTCTGCAATTTGAGCTTGAGGCAAACGTGCTTCGGCCTGTGGCACCGCTTTCACCTCCGTCTCGGGCAGGGGCTGGCCCTCGGAAAAGCCGTGGGCAGTCCATACCTCGCTAGCCAGTTTCCGTATCTCTGCTTGCATCTGAGTGCCCTCGCGTTCCACAATCGCGGCCACCGTCCTAACCGGAGTCGGGTCATCCTCCTCATGGCGGACCCGATTGAGGTGCGCGGTCGTCTTGCGATACGACATGTCCTCGCTCGTGCTGAGCACGAGTTCAGTCATTCCAGCGGTGCGATAGTATTCCCGCGGCCCAAGGGCCGCGAACAGATCGGTGGCACTGTTCCAGAGGATGTTGGAGCCCTTGGTTAGCGCGTAGGTCGAAAAGGTCAGGCGCCCGATTTCTCCGTCGACTCGGTAAGGGGTGGTATTCACGGTCGGATCTCCCCCCAGTTGAGCTTGTGCTTGCCGGGCTTTCTTGAGGGACAGCGTGCTCAAGTAAGTGGTGGTAAGGGTGCGAGTCGCTCCTTCTCTCCAATCTAAAATCGCCTGTTCCACCGCGTCGATAATCCGATCGCTGTTCTCGGCCAATTCCACCTCGAGGGTAATCGGATCCACGGCTACGATTCCATCGCGATCGATAATGTTAATAGTCAACTGCGCAAGCATGTGATCATTCCTCCCTTCCTTCCACAATAAGGAAGGGCTTGGCTCTTGCGCATCGACTGATATTGGTGCCGACTGATAGGTTACTTTGGTAGCGCATGAAGGTTTCCGGTCGGTGTGGTGGTGTTCGGCCTTGGATATATACTCTCCCAATGCTTCTGTAAGCCAAGACTTCTTAAACAAACAACAACCCGTTGTGGGCGTCCATCAGTCGATGCGCAAGAGCCAAGGGCTTGCCCATTGTCCATAGATTCGGCTGAACCCTACTTTAGATCACTAACATAGTAAGTTGCACAGTGTGGCCTCTTCTCTAAGCTGGCGTCCCATAAGGCGGGGCTGTCCGACCGAAACGCCGTACCCGCTCAGTGCACTCTCTGGTGCTTAGCGTACTATCGCACGCAATTGCGACGACTGTATATTCCCCAATTGCCGGACAATCGATGAACTATACTTTAGCTCGCTAACGCAGTAAATTGCACGCCTTGGGTAATTCCACTTCAAATGGATACCCTTTTTTCTGATTGGTGATAGGACAAATCCACGCAAACCCGGTTGTGGAATTAAATGCGTGTCTGGAGATGACCAAACCGGGACGACGTCCTGACTGCTCATGCCCGGATTGTGGCGTAAACGATACCCAGGTCAAATCACCAGGGCGAGGAATATAAGTCGAAGCCATTACCAAACCTCATGACCCATGGGCACTCCCCAACCGATTGGCTCCTGGCAATTTTGGACTGTGATCTGCATGAGCAACAATTTTAGTGAGAATAGGTCTGTAGGGCTATCAGATGTCATCTCTTCGAGGAGAGCCATTCCCAGTTGGCGATAGTAGGATTGAAGATCGCCCAACGAAATCGCTGTCGTGTTGCTTTGAGAATGTGCATTACGCCACGGAGATTCGGCATGCGTGAGTTCGCTCAACACTTCAGGGGATAAATTGCCATAACGGCTTAAAACGACGTCAACTGTGTCGCGTTGGTCGGCATCGAGGTGGGTAGGATCACCGAATTGGGAGCACATGGATCTGGCCAAAGCCACGATGGGCATCCCATATTCACGGACCACCGGACCGCGATCCCACGCTTCCATCGTGTTGTCAAACAGCGGATGCTCACTCCAGGCCAAGGCCCAGGCCTGAGCGTAGTAAATTAGCTTTTGCAACTTCATAGTAGTCATCGGACCATTCTTTCGCAAAACGTATTGTGCCACATCGAATACCGTGGGCTTCACCGTTGAACCCTCCTTTGATGGATTACCGACGACTAAATTTTCATCGAAAAAATAGTGACGTTAAAACGATGAATGCGCTTTTAACGTGCCCGAACCCGCTTCGACCAACGTCGGTAATATCGGTCTTCGTGAGCTCACTAGCCCCATAGCCACCCGTATTTGCTACACACGTTTCCTGGATCGCGCTAACCTTGTGCAGAAAGTCTGACACAATTGCTTGAGGAGGAGTAGTCGTACGGGTTCTACTCCATAAATTGTCAGTCTAATTCCTTCTGGGGTGTGTAGGGAGACGGCCTGAGTCTTAAAGCCAGACTCAGCATGTCGGCCACAATTGGCGGGCTTCGGCGGCAGCCACCCATTCCACCCGATGGGCCCAGGCTTGGGTCTTGACCCAAGCCTGGGCCGAAGCTTCAAACCGTTGGACGGTCGTGGCATCCCACCACAGCCGCGATGGGCGGCGATGCGCGCATAGACCCACACGGTGGTCAACACATCATGCTGGCAGTAGGCATGGATGGTGTCCGGAGATGCGGCTTGATAGGACTCACGAAAAATTAAGTTGAATGATTACTGGACGCTACCGGTTGGTTCTCAACTTGGTTGTTTCGGGTATCAACGCGCGTAAGGCTGATTAAATCGCCGACAATTTGCAATACCTAGAATAAAAAAATAACAGATGAATAAAGGAATTTGCGGTGAACATGAGGAACCAGTCTCCATCCAAATCTTGGGGGAGGCTATGATAATGGGCGTGGGACAAGAAATCAGCCAATTCTTACGCCGACAATATGCCAAGGTGGCACCCGTGTTCAATGAAAAATCGAAGCGTTTCTGGGCCGGAG
>DAHXNH010000266.1 GCA_027365485.1 Clostridiales bacterium | reverse complement strand
CGCCGTCGTAGTCATTCCCAAAAGTGGCAACACTAGTAAGGCGCTGACCATTCGCCAGGAGACCCATCGTGATTTCGTCTTCATGAACGTTCAACCTTTCGTCATACCGAAGGGGTTGATTGATTCACGTCCATTGTTGTCGGTGAATTCCCTTTACGATAGATGTATTCCGCATCGCATCGTAATCTCCTGCTTTACTGGGAAATATTTCTTTTCTCGACGTTATTCCCTCCATCTGGTTGGGCTCTGCGGTCACGACTATGAATGTCGGTCTGAAAATCTTCGGGCGTGGAAGACGACTCGCCTGATGGTTCGCTCAAAAGCGCCACTCTCGTTGCATTAACGGGGGCGTATATGCCTTAGTTGCTAGTGCGTATACGCCCCCGTTGGCGCTATGGCTGTTATGTTCTCGTTGGCACCCGATGAATTTCACCTTGGACGGTACCCGGCAACCTCTACCATTTAGATAGCTGTCGGATGGCGTTGCCGGTCTCGGAATCCACGAGCTCAAGATGACAGACGGGCGCTAGTCCTTGTATTCCGAGTAATGTTCCCACGACAATGGCGTTGGTGACAAGATCCCATCCAGCCAACGGCAAGAGATCTAGCGTTGAGCTCCATTGGTTGGTGCCATAGCCCAATACCAGCAGTTGGACTAACACGTTTGGAACAACGTGATCGTACGGGAAATAATGCGCTTGCTGCGCAATCCATTGACATTGCTCCTCGAAGGAGACGCCATCACGCATTCGACGCCACAATGTGGCCACGAGGCTCCGGATTATGGCATGACGCGGCGTGAACCGATGGATAGCTGTGAGGAACCACTGCATGATGGTTTGCGAAGATTGGGGCGGCTGAGCGACGGTGCGTGAGACGGTCCATGCCACCGCGGCACCTAATGCAGGGGCACGTCCTTGATAGGCCCACAGCGCATCCGTATAGGCACGCGCCGACGCCTGGGTGGCCACCAGAGAAACCAGTCCCCACCAAGGCGCCCGACGCATCGCACCGGTGCCTTCCCGAAACGGGTGCCAGTCTGAGGCGTCGTCCGATCGGTGGAGAATCCATTGCTCTCCGCGACTCAGTTGACACTCCGCAGGATGGGTCACGACGAGTGACCGTAGGGCGTCGGCTGTCTTGAGATCCGGCGCGGTGACCGAGTACCGGTTATATAAATGCCAGTGCGCCATCACGGGCAACCAGAGCGCCCTTGGGTTGGGAGGATGGCCGAGGCAATGCCGTAAGGCTAGTTCTGCCCCGTACCATCCCTGGGTCAGGCGTTGAAAGATCACGGGATTGCGAGTAGTGCGGTGCACAAGCCATTGACCGCCCCCTCTATCGACCTCTTCAGGATGCCAGTGTCGCCAGGGCAAGCGGACAGCGGCCTGCAACAGTTCTGCTTGGGGCTGACTGGGAAGCAGTAATCCGTGTCTGATCCCATAGCGAATATCGCGGCCCTCGGCCCACGCTTGCTGCAACACGGCGCGATAGAATGCATCGAACTGGACCATAATCGTCGCTCTCTCCTCCGGTTATCTCAAGATAGGTTTAGGAACGGAGGTAATGACCCAGTATGGACAATTCCCTTGGGTCTAGGTACTTCAGAGGTTGGTGCCGACATCGTACTCACGGCATACCATGACCAAGGGCCTTCTGCGTGCTGGGGCCACCCAGCGCGCTGCCTCAGCAGAATGCGGTCGATTCCGGAGCTTTAAGGCCCCAATCGCCCCCGTTAAGTGATGACCGGTCGTCAGAGTGATGGAACCGGGAAGTCGTCGTTCTCTCCTCGGAGTGGATGACACGCTTATCTGGGTGTATGCCAGTTGGATCCACGAGCACTGACCAACAGGCCGAGCCCCGTTACCCACAACAGATCGAGGCTGACGAAGGTGGGGAGGTGCCACACGGTCATCAACAACCCCCATTGGATGAGTGCATGGAGCATGGCCAAACCCGCGAGGGCGATCCACCAGGGATGCCCTTGGCGTGGCCACACCGCGATGACCAAGGCCCCCCAAAGACTCAGAGCGGTGCCGTCCGTGGCGGCGGACACGGCCAAGACGCCGATCCCTAGGAGGGCCCAAGCCCACCACGGGGTCGAGACCTTGGCCCAACGCGACCATCCCACCACGATGATGGCGAGGAACAACCAGGCCAATGGCCACCAAACATTGGCAGAGGATCCCGGGAACGAGACATGAAACAAGTGGACAAAAGCCATCATGTCCCAGATCACGGCCAACGCGGTGCCCACATAGAGGCCCCAGGGTGGCGTTTGCGTAAATCCCCCACGGAGTCCTGGAATGAATGGATTCTCCTCGCAGTGCTCGATGCTGTCTCGACTCGCCATCGCTGGATATGCCTCCCTGGTGACCGATCCTGGGTTCAACGCTCGAATGGGGTTCTTTGCACCCCTTGGATAACCCGTCATCAGCGACTCGATTATATACTATCGTGTTAGCGGTTGCTAAATCTTAATAAAACACGCTGCAGCAAACCATACTTACAGCATACACCTGCTTGTGACTGTCATAAACGGGGTGCCTATCGGGCAGTTTGCTTAGCGCGTATACGCCCCGAAAGTGCATCATAAATAGCATGGAGTCATCGTCCTTCGGTGTCGATTACTCGGGAGAAGAGGTGTCGCAATCGGCCCTAACCGCAATGGTATACTCAGTGCAAAGAGTATGTGGGAAAGGAGAATCCCCGTGACTGCCCCAACCGATGTTTACGATATCGGACCGTTTGGATGGCCTCCAGATCTGGTTCCCAGTACGGATCTCCACGCCACCCAATGGCTGCAGGATCCGTCGCGATGGAAAAGATGGGCCGCCGGAAAAATGGCATTACCCGGCCGCGCGATTCCGTTCGGCTACACCCATTACTTTCGCATTAATCATCCCGCATGGAAGACTATACTGAGCAAACCGGGCATGAAATGGTACGAAGTCATCGAACGTCGTGTGCCTTGGAAGGAGATAGCAGAGTGGGCCGGGAAGTCATTGGATAATCTCACGTTTTTCACGGACATGGTGACGGATACCGCTGGGATTCCGGCGGATGCCCCCTTTGATCAAGAACCCTACTGCTTGTCTCCGGAAGTGTTCCACCTGCTAGAACCGGCCCTCGCTGCATTAACCTCAACGCCAAATGCCACGTGGGTTTCCTTCTGGGACGGTGGAGCCTGGGACGATACCATTCACCCCGATATCTTCGACGATCAGACACGTCCGGACTACCTGCAGCGCCAGCAACAACGACAGGCGTTGTTGCAACAGATTCAGGCCGCGCCCCGATGGGCACCTCCAGGCTGGGCTCCGGGCGGACGCAGGTATTGGCTGGCGCAAGGGCCCGTTGGGGCCGTATACGACCTAGCGCGCGGTATCTACCAGGCCGAACCCAATTTCTGGTGGCCCGACGACCGGGCGTGGTGCCTGTCCACTGAAATCGACTTTGACTTCACGCTCATCGGCACTAATGAAGAAGGAGCCAGAAGGCTGCTGGCCATTCCTGATTTGGAGATATACGCCGTCCATTCGGACTAGGCCAGACTCGCGCTCTACTGATTGCGGTTCCACAGCGTGTTTTGGCTAACTCCTTTTGTCTTTGGTTTAGCTAAGTCAGTGATCATCAGTGCTAGCCTATTTCCGAGGATGTACCGGGGGTCGGGGAACTCCCCCAGGTGTTCTCACACTATTCGCTGATTGGCGTAGGCAGTGGGTTTTCTGGGTACGTCAATCAGCGAATCCCAGCCCCTTGGGCTGATCTTGGCTTTACGTCTGTCCCTGATCAGTTGTGTATCTGATGACACGAAAGTTAGCGGAAGTAATGACAAAACCAGTTAGCGCCAACA
>DAHXNH010000264.1 GCA_027365485.1 Clostridiales bacterium | reverse complement strand
CCACAGTAGGCCCGCACTCACCATTCAGAGTGGGTGGATTCTAACCACATGACTTTGAGCACCCTCGTGTCGCACTCAGGCCTCCAATCTACGCGCCCACTCCATCCGTGGACCCTCGTGTCGCAACTGCCCGTTAACGCCGTAACACCGGACAACTTCGTGTATAGAGATAATTATCTGTACCAAGGAGCGAGAGTGCATGACAGTCTTTCTAGACAGACTTTCTAGATTGTGAGCACTACACAAACTATCAAAACAAGCGTATTGAGCAATTTAGCAACGTTTGTGACGATACACAAATTACTAGACACCCGACTTAAGCATTGCTAGAATCGGTTTAACTATTGGTCGTGGTTGGCGGGCTCAAAGTCTCTTAAAGTAAGAAGGGTTCTGGATCTGACTCATGTTCAGAACCTTTCTTACTGACTGGTTGGGACTTTGCACGCCGACCAAGGTCCCGTCAAAGTATTTATCTTTCAATTGCGACTATTTGGCTTTGGCGTCGGAATGGAGGGGTGTTTGGGCCCCGTATTGGTAATGAGGTCCGGTGGTCTATGCGTTGAGAGCATGGCACAGTGCCCGCCGCGATGCCGGGACAATGAAGGCCGCGATGGATGAAGTCGACGAATGAGCTAGCTCAAGAGTAAGGCACACACTTGGTCAGGCCGACGTCCGAGATGCTCGAGCGTGCGTTGGATATTGGGTAATTTCATGCGTCGGATTAAGCCGATGGCGATATTGCGGAGTGTCGCCATGACTTGCGGACCGGACCCGGTCCGGATCTGGCTTCGGTCTTCATCAAAGGCCATGTCTCGAACATAATGCAACCGGGTTTCAATGCGCCAATGCCCGCGCACGAGCTTCCCGATTCGCTGGCCCGAAGCGAATTTCGGTCGCAAATCGGTCACGCCGAAGGCGACTTCATCGCGGGGGCGTTCACCCAAAAGGTCGGTCACGTGGCGGTCAATTCGAAAGATCTGGCCCACATAGGGCCAATCCAGATACGTATTGAGCACGGTCGACGTGCGCACCACCCGTTGTTCGATGCGATTATGCCCTTTATTGAGGGTGACCATCGGCCGGGAATAGTCTTCCAAGGGCACCGCCTCGATAGCTTCGTATAAGCTGGGTTGGTTCTTTTTGACTTCCATGATGTAGTGGGCGTGTTTGTCTGGATCTTGCAATCATGAGTTCGACCGTTGGTGCACGGACGGAGAATTGGGGTGGCCTGATGCTTTGGCGAGGTGCCGGTAGGCTGCCAATCTGAGCAACCGTACAGGTCGAATATTTTCCGAAAATTCCCGATCACCTTAGCCTGTGCCGTGTCAATTTTGATCCGTCAGCACTGATGTTGCGCCCACACTCTTGACGAAATCAAGCGAATGTGAAATGGTAAAATCGGGTGGATTTTGCCTAAAATTATCTAGAAAATATAACGTTAAGAAACGAGGGATGCGGATGGCTTTGGCACCACGGGTAGAAATTGCGCATTTAACCAAACGAATTGGTAGCAAGGCGATTGTCGACGACTTATCCTTCCAAATTCCAGCGGGCGAGGTGTTTGGACTGTTGGGACCCAACGGCGCTGGCAAAACGACCACGATTCGGATGATGGTCGGTTTAATCGCGGCGTCATCGGGTACCGTAGAGATTAACGGACTTGATGTCGTCAAACATTTTGAGCAAGCGATGCAACACGTGGGAGCCATTGTGGAAAACCCGGAAATGTATGGGTTTCTCAGCGGACGTCAAAATCTTCGCCACTTTGCTCGCATGTGTCAAGGAGTGACCGAAGCCCGTATCGAGGAAGTCGTGCAACAGGTCGGCCTCGAGGCTAGAATCAACGACCGTGTAAAAACCTATTCGCTAGGCATGCGCCAGCGTTTGGGATTGGCGCAGGCCCTGCTGCGACGGCCTGATGTGTTGCTCTTAGATGAGCCGACCAACGGTCTGGATCCGGCTGGCATCCGCGAGTTGCGCGACTATCTCAGGCGACTGGCTCAGAGCGAGGGTCTGACCGTAGTCGTTTCCAGCCACCTTTTGTCCGAGATGGAATTGATGTGTGATCGCGTGGCCATTATTCAGTCGGGGAAGCTGGTCGATATTCAAACCATGGGAGAAATCGCGGCGACTGCGGACGGCGTATCAGAAGTAAGCCTCGACGTAGATGACGCGAGTGCGGCGAACGCGGTCATTGCTGCGCGATTTGAAGGGATTGAGGTGAAGACCCGAGAGAACGAATTAGTGCTGACCTTAAGTCGAGAGCAGATTCCCGAGCTAGTGGCGGCGCTGGTCGGCGCGGGAGCCAAAGTCTATGGCGTGCGCGCGCTAAAACGCAGCCTTGAGGATCAGTTCCTGGCGATGACAGGAGGGCGTTCGGTTGATTAATCTCCTCATAAACGAAAACCTCAAGATCTATCTGAGAAGCCGAACCTGGATATTATGGGCTCTTCTCGTGGTGGCCATCGGCCTGGTGGCTTGGACGACGTTGAGCAGTCAGCCTCACGTTGGAGCCTGGAGGCCGCAACTAATCACCAATGTTCAGAGCCTTCAGACCGCTTTGGCTCATACTAAGGGTCTTCCTCGAGCGTCGGTGCAGCAACTACGTGAACAACTGCTGAGTGACCGGTACGATCTCAAGCATAACCTCGATCCGTTTCGTACTGATGCCTGGAAGTTCGCGAGTACGGCAGCAAACTTAGACGTGTTAGCCATGGCCTTCATCTTGGTCATTGCTGGCGATATCGTAGCGAGTGAATACGCCACCGGTACGATTAAGATGCTTTTGACCCAAACCGCCACCCGCACCCGTATTTTGGTGTCGAAGTACCTGGCGACCCTACTGTTTGGTCTAGCCACCACTCTCGTTCTGGGGGTTTTTTCGATTGCCATCGGCGCGGCCGTGTTTGGAGCACAAGGTGCCGGGGCACCAACGACGTACGTAAACGCGACCGGACATGTCGAACAGATGGGCGTGATCGCCTACCTATTGATGACCTATGGCTTCTTCTTAGTAGAAATGATCGTGACGGCCACGATTGCTTTCATGCTGTCGACGATTTTTCGCAGCAGTGCGCTTTCCATCACCGTCGCCATCCTAACTTTTTTGGTAGGAAGCACGTTGGTCGAAGCCTTGAGTCGATTTTCTTGGGTGAAATATATTTTATTTGCCAACACCAATTTGACCCAATATTTCGTAGGCGGACCACGCATTGCGGGCATGACGCTTGGATTTTCCATTGAGATGATGATTGCCTACTTCATCGTTATGTTGGGGTTGTCCTGGTGGATTTTTGTCAAGCGGGACGTGTCCTATAGCTGATCCGATAATCGATAACACAGGTAGAACAACTAAATCTGGCGTAGAGAGCTTTGTTGCAAAAAAATAACATCACGGTGGATCTCCTAAATGGAGATCCACCGTGATGTTTTAACGAGAGGATGGTAGCGACTCTTTTTGGGAAGGGACGTACCCAGTGGTTTACCCTTCGACTCTCGAAAGTGCGGCACCGATATGTGGCTAGGGAATAATCTCAACATAGTAGCCGCTGTTGTTCGAGGCATAGTTCACACCAGAACCGCCGACGTTACTGTAGACGCCACCCAATCCGCCGCCGAGTCCGGCTCCAGACCCAGATCCCAGTCCGCTCCCTAGCCCACTGCTGCTAATGCCGATGCTAAACCCCTGGCCGAGCCCGCCACTAATGCCAATGCCAAATCCACCTCCGAATCCTCCGCCAAACCCGCTGATGCCACCATAACCGCCACCATAGCCATCCCCGCCGCCGTAACCTCCGTAACCTCCCCCGCCACCATAACCACCGCCACCAGGGAAGTTGACCTGGGTGGGAACGGAAGTCGTGGTCGCCGTTTGCTCGACGGTCATCGCATCAGGTTTCGACGTAGAGTAGTAAGGCCCAGCAACCTCCTGGCCGAATTGATCGGCCAACACGTCGCCGGTGAGTTCAGTGATGGGCATATTTTCGAGCGCTGTGTTGTTAACATACACCCCGGTAAACGTCGTTTGGGTGAAAGGGGCCAAGGGAATGAGACCGTTGGATCCGCTAATGTCCTCGGTAATGATGTCGGCCGAGGTTTCGATTCCACTGGCTTGACTGGCGCTTAAGGTGAGCGTTTTTTGCATCAAGACGGCCCCAGTGGTGAAGTTGACTAGTTCCAGCTTCCAGACGTCGGTGCCTTCGGGGACAATCTTAGCAGTCACTTTCGTTCCTGTGGGAATAGTTACCCCCATGGTGGCGTTATTGGGCAGTTGCTCCCAAAAAGCTTGGGTGACCGCATTACCTTGGTTATTGGTGGTAGTGACGGTTCCAATTTGGATCAGATGTTTGCTGGTCGAGCCTCCGAGGCCGATCCAGTTACCCACTGAACTCCCAGGCTCGGCATTGCTCCAGTTGGGGACTACCCAGCTGGCTTTGACAGACGTGGTAGAAACGTTTGTCGTCGAAAGCCCGGCCCAGTTACTCGAGGCCGAGTTGGTGATAGGAAGTGCGGTGCCACTCGACTTGCTCGAGGTGGCCACCGAAATGAGCGTGTTCGAGGCCAAAGCTAAGGGATGAGCACTGGACTTGGTCGAGGCCACTTGATTTGTCGTAGCAAACTGGGAACTCGCTACTGCAGCCGCAGTCGGTCCCGCCATCCATAGCGACATCCCAGTCAGCCCTGCCAAAGCCATTCCCATCCGTATCATTGCTCGCATTTTAACGTCCTTCCTTTCGGTCAGAATTGAATCGGTTCACCTTAGTTATATCGAGAAATTGTTTCGGGGGTATTGCCAACCGCGGAAGAATACGGCAACATCATAATATTTTTTTCGCGCCGACGCAAAGGTTTGGAAACAATTGTCGACTAGGCTGAGACCAGTTCGATCTTGTTCTCATCAATTTCTCATTTATATCGGTATCACCACTCAATCAGTGAAGGAGCCAACGATGATTAAGAAGATGCGTAAGTGGGTGTATTGGGTAGGAGGGGTTGTGGTTGTCCTCGTTGCCGCAGTCATTATTGTGCCGCGGGTGATGGCCGCTTCCAAAGCCAAAACTACGGCGGTAGCCCAGTATCTAGCCGAATCGGTGGAAACCGGTTCCTTTGAAGGGACGGCGACCGGAACCGGCTCGATTGGGGCGGCTAACCAGGCCACCATCGAGGCCCCGGCACAAGGGGCTATTTCCTCAGTGGCGGTGCACCTGGGTCAAGTAGTGGCCAAAGGGGCAACGGTGGCTACGATGGCCAACGGCACGAAGATGACCGCCCCTATAGCCGGTACGGTCGTCGGCGTAAATGTTGTGGGTGGGGATTACGTCAGTGCAGGGCAGACTGTGGTCACGGTTGCCGACATGAAGACCCTCTATGCCAATATCACCGTGCCCGAACAAGAAGTGACGCAAGTCAAAGTCGGTCAAAGTGCGAAGCTCACAGTTTCGGCCTTGCCTGGGAAAACTTTCGATGGCACCGTGACCGCGGTGGGACAACTGGGCACGTCATCGTCCGATACCGTCAGTTATCCCGTCACGGTGCAGGTAACGAATCCCACCGGCATTTTGTTGGGGATGAGTGTCAGTGTGACCATAGACACCGGGTCCTTGAGCGACGCCACCTATGTGCCAACTTCGGCCATCGAAAACATCAACGGCACCGACGAAGTCATGATTCCGCGATCAGCCTTGCCTGAACCTAGTTCACCTTTCGGGAGCGGCGGGTTTGGTGGAGGCGGCTTTGGCGGAGGCGGCGGGTTTGGTAGTTCTTCTGGTGCTAGTGCGTTTCGTTCGGAAGCGGCCAAGATCGATAAGACGATTCCGGCCTCGGTCACGGTGACCGTAGGCCTCTCGAATGGCACGGATACGCAGATTCTGTCCGGATTGGATGGATCTAAACAGGTCCTAGTGGCTAACCCGGCTGCAACTAGCACGTCCACCACGACCCCGGGCGCGGCACGTTTTGGCGGTTTTGGTGGCGGCTTCGGTGGCTTCGGTGGCTAGGAGAAAGGATAGGGCGATGGACCAGTTTATCGAGTTGGAGCGTCTAGGCAAGTCGTACCGAATGGCCGGTGAAGAGTTAAAGATATTGCACGAGATCTCGCTGTCGGTTCCCAGCGGCCAATATTTGAGCGTCATCGGTCCATCGGGCTCCGGAAAATCGACGTTGATGCACATCTTAGGCTGTTTGGATGTTCCCAGCCAAGGCCGGTATGTTCTCGATGGCCGGGATTTGACTGGATTGAGCGAGGCTGCACTGAGTCAAGTACGTCGGCAGAGCATCGGTTTCATTTTTCAGAGTTTCAACTTACTGCCTAGTTTAAACGCGGTCGAAAATGTGAGTTTGCCGTTGATGTACCAAGGCATCCCGGTGACTCAGCAAAAGGAACGTGCGGAGGCGGCATTGGAACGAGTGGGGTTGAGAGAACGCATGCATCACCGACCCAATCAACTTTCCGGAGGGCAGCAACAGCGAGTGGCCATTGCCCGGGCGCTCGTGGCCGATGCGCCCTTAATTCTAGCGGATGAACCGACAGGAAACCTCGACAGTCATTCTGGTGAAGAGATCTTGGACTTGTTCGCTGAACTGAACGCCGAGGGACGAACCTTTTTGGTGATTACTCACGATCCCGCAGTCGCTAGTCGCAGTCAGCGCATCGTGGCGATTCACGACGGTGCGGTCGTGGAAGATAGGAAGGTGACAGCATGATCAGCCAATCGATTGGGGTTGCCCTGCGTTCAGTTTGGGAACAAAAGCTGCGCTCCATTCTCACCATGCTGGGCATCATCATTGGCGTAGGTGCAGTCATCACGTTGGTGACGCTGGGTCATGGAGCCAGTAGTTCAGTGACCAAAAACATTGAGGGTCTGGGATCCAATCTGTTAGTGGTCGATGTAGGGACCGGTGTCGGTGAAAGTTTTGGCGGGACTAGCGGAGCCACGACCGTGAGCAATACCTCATTGGCTCCTCCGCCCAATCTTACCCTCAGTGAGGCGCAAAAGTTAGGGAATATTGCCGGGGTGGCCGGGGTAGCACCGGTCGTGGCAGGGTCGGGAACGCTGGGCGTGGGGACCACCACCGCTAGTGTCGGGTTGGTGGGGACGACTCCTCAGTATCAGAACATCATGAACTACAAGCTGCAGGAAGGCCGCTTCTTAACGCCTTTGGACGAAACGGACGGAGAAAACGTCATCGTCTTGGGGTCTACCGAAGCTCAGACACTTTTCGGAGCCATCAACCCGGTGGGAGACACCGTCACTGTGAACGGCGTGCCCTTTGAAGTGGTAGGGGTCTTAGCCAATAAAGGGACCAGCTTGGGTCAGAGTGAGGATAGCTTCGCGGCCATTCCGATTGATCGGGCCGAAAGCCTCTTAGGCAGCACCTCGCTTTCCACGGTCTATCTTTCGGCCAAAAGTCAAAGCAATGTGACCGCCGTGATCTCACGCCTCGATCAAAAGTTGTTAAGCTGGATCGGCACCAGCCAGAACTTTTCGGTCACCGCGCAATCCCAAATTCTTTCCACCTTGACCTCGGTACAGAATTCTCTGACTTTGCTGTTGGCTGGCGTTGCCGGGATTTCCTTAATTGTAGGCGGCATCGGTATTATGAATATCATGCTGGTGTCGGTTAGTGAACGCACTCGTGAGATTGGAATTCGAAAGGCCGTTGGCGCGTCGCGAGGTGCCATTTTAGGACAGTTTTTAATCGAAGCCTTAGTCCTGTCTGGAATTGGCGGCCTGTTGGGGGTCGGATCAGGAGCTGCCGCCTCGGTGCTGCTCAGCAAGAGCTTTGGCTATCAGCCTAGCTTTCATACCGGGATTGCATTGCTGGCATTTGGTTTCGCGTTGGCAGTCGGCTTGGTCTTCGGACTCTGGCCAGCCAATCGCGCCGCGGGCCTGCGTCCCGTAGACGCCTTGCGGGTGGAGTGAACCATGGCCGCTGACAAAGTGTGGAGCCAACCAGCAAGGGGAGAACTTCGGGATGAAGGTCGGGCGGCATGCGGTGATAGCCGTGGCTATGGTGTTCTCAAGAGGGTCGATGTGAGCAAGGGAGTGGTGAAATGAAACGGCGGTACGCGGCCAGCGGCGGAATCGTGTTGATTATGGCAGGAATTTGGGGCATGACGGCACTTAACGCGCCGCAACCGGTCGAAGCTAAGACGGTAGAGGCGGTTACTGTCAACCGCGGTACGGTGGTTCATACATTGGCCATGGCAGGAAGTGTGGTCTCGAATCAATCGGTGACGCTGCAATACAGCGGTAATCCCACTACGGTGTCTAGTGTGGCCGTTCAAGTCGGGCAGGCGGTGAAATCTGGGCAAACTTTGGCGACCATGGCCAACGGCGCTACCATCACCGCTCCTTTTGCTGGACGGGTGGTGGCCTCGACCTTAGATGCCGGTGACTTGGTGCCAGCGACCTCTAGTTCGACCTCAGCACCCCCGAGTTCCACGGTTAGTTCGGGGGCATCGTTTGGTGGACATTTTGGCGGGGGTGGATTCGGTGGCGGGGCGGGGGCCGTCGTGGCCACGCAGGCGGTGGTGACGGCAGGGTCGCCACTGTCGATTACGGTAGCGAACGTGAAAAAGGTTTCAGTATTGGCTGACGTGTCAGAAATGGACATTCATGCGGTACACGTGGGCGAAAAGGTCACGATGGGGACTCAGGGCGAACCCGGATACCGCTACCACGGGGTGGTCTCGGCAATTAGTGATGTTCCAAGCACCTCATCATCTTCTTCGTCGAGTTCGGTTACGTACCCGGTGTCGGTGACCTTGCCGATTGGGTCGGGTGAGGCAAGTCCTTGGCTCGGGATGTCAGTCGAGCTGGAAGTCGAAACCGGGTCGGAATCAGGACTGGTGGTGCCGGTGGATGCGGTGCACACGATGGGATCTGGATGGGGTGTCCGCTTAGGCTCGGGACAGATGGTCCCGGTGCATTTGGGACTGACTAGTACGAATTCGGTGGTGGTGACTCAGGGGTTACGTCAGGGAGAGTCTATCTTGGCGCCGAACGTGGGGACAACCACGGGCAAAGTGACTGTTGAAGTGTTGCCAAGTTTCGGGGGATTTGCCGGACGTTCGGGAGCGTATGGCGGGTTTGGCGGTGGTGCAGGGTTTGGCGGTGGAGGAGGATTCAGCGGATTCTGACCGGGCCAGAGCCCCAGGCCCCCCGCTTAGGGAGCAGGGGGCCTGGGCTTTGTGCAGTCACCAAGCGTGAGTTTACGGGGGAAGAAGGCGGAGAATTTAGTGAAGTGCAAACCTCCCAGGTCGGAATTTTGCGGTTTTCCCAAGCCTCCCTCTTTGAGGCCGCGAATTCGGGGTACATTAAGAGAAGATGGATTCTCGATGCTGTATGCATCGGAGGACGAACGCACCCGGTCCAAAATTTGGCGAGCGGTCTCTTGATCGTAGTCCGGTCCGAGTGAACGATTGGCTTGCAACATGGCCACAAATTCTTCTTGAGTCAGCGTATCGTGTTCCATGGATCCTCCCCTTCTCCATATCCCTTCATGATGACGATTGTCCAATGCCATGGTGGCGCGGTTGCGACCAAATAAGAGGGGGATGGCATCTTGCTAAAACAGACTTGGTTAGGAACGCAGCGCGACTGGGATCAGCGAATATCAGACGATAGCGGCTACTAAGTCCGAGATTTTCGCCATTTTATTCGCTGAAGAGCCAACCTTTGATACGTATTTTTAGCATGCTACGACACTTCGAGTCAATGGGACAAAAAATGGAAGACTTATGGGCCCTGCCGTCGGTTGCGACGAGGGATTGAAGGGTCTTAGTGCAAGGCCCGAGCGCGATGAGGCGGGCTTAATGTTTTGGCAAGCGCGGACCGGGGACTGGGAAGTAAAGGTGAAAAGTGCTGCCCTGCCCCAATTGACTCTGCACAGTAATTTCACCACCGTGGCCGTGCATGAGCGATCGCACAGTCGCAAGACCAAGCCCTCGACCGGCACCCTTGGTACTGAAATTAGGTTCAAAGAGATGGGCCTGCTGAGGTAAGGACATGCCGGCACCGTTATCGGTGAAATCAATGCGAAGCCACTTTTTGGCCTCGTCAGCCAAGGCTGAAGATGCATCCTGCCCAGGGGCGGTTTCCATCGAACACACCTCGGCTACGACCTGGATGTTGGGTGCCGTCGACTGAGCATCGCATGCATTCCAAGTCAAATTAAGAAAAATACGTCCGATCTCATGAATGTCTCCTAAAATCGTGGGCAACCCTGGCTGTTCAATAATCGTCCATGATACCGGTTGAGTTTCTGAACCGAGCCAAAGCGCGTCTTGGATTGCATGTTTCAATTGGGGCCAGTTCACTGCAACCAGTCGAAATCCGTTTCGGAGGTCGAATGCTAACTCAGCCATTTTGTCGAGAGCTTGCAGCGCAGTTAGCAGACGTCGAGCATGGGGTTCGGAATCGATATCGTGTTGCAATAGCTCGATGGTTCCTCGAGTGATCTGAATTAAGTTGAAGAAATCGTGGACAATACCTCGGATGCTAAAATCCTGATCGCCGCTGCACCTTGATTGACGGGTGGCATCCTCGGTATGCATGGAAGGGGGTTTGAGCATAATTTCTTGGCCTCCTGAATCAGAATCAATGACAACGTGCGATGGCATGGGGGTGATGACTACCGAGAAGCATTCACTGTCTCTAGGTGGTTAACGTCAATATATCATAAATGGAAGAAAATGGAATAACAGTTTTAGCCCTGGGCAGTACGGCAAAAAGCAAAACATCGGAATGGCCAGCGGTGGTCTCGCTACGACAAAGTGGAGGTGGGATGACCGCACCGACAGGGGGCAAGAACGATGCGCCCAGGGGACCTGGCGCAAAACTCGAAAAATTGCCCTTCGAGGACCGGAACCTTGCGGGTTTCAGAATCCTAAGATCCTGCTTTTGGGGACTTATGCATCAGCTCTCTAGAGCGTTAAACTCTCCGAGGCTCAGGATAGAACGATTCTTTGCCGATGCAGGATTGCTACATGATGAATTGGACAAGTCGAATTCGAATCTACGAGGGTTTTCCCGTTTGCCGTGGGGTGATGCCAAGGGGCATGACTCCTGTCAGGCGCCTTGGGTGGCTATGGGCATCCGGAATGACCCATCGTCGCTCGCTGGTATGCCTGACGCACTCAAACCAATAAAGAAGCCATGGGAGGGATTGCCTCACCGTTGATAATGGAGCCCCCGTCGGTCTCTCAGCGCCTACGGGCTCTGGAGAGACCGAGGATAGTGAGCGTACACTGCATGAAGCACACGGAGCGAGAGCGAGGTACCCCTATCTTTCAACCGGCAAAACCATACGAACGCAGTCCTGCGACAGGGGCCATCAAGGAAAATACATTGCCAGCCAATGGTTGTCTCGATAAAGCCTCGGCCGAGATGCCATGCCGTGCAGAGGTGATGAACAGTTCAGTTAAATCGGGGCCACCAAAGGTGAGCGAGGTCACCCGATCCACAGGCAGCAAATACTCCGCTAACTGAGTTCCCCTCACTGGATCCCAACGAGAGATGCGCCCGCCGTCCCAGTGAGCAATCCAAAGCATTCCTTCCGCATCCACGGTCATTCCGTCGGGCGTACCCGTGTCGATGGCGATAATCTCTCGCTGATGACTAAGACGGCCTCGGTCCAGATCGTAGTCGAATGCGGCGACCCGTTTAGTGGCGGAGTCGATGTAATACATGGTTTGATTGTCCGGGCTCCACCCAAGTCCATTGGACACGGTGACCCCGTCCAACATCTTGTGAACACTGAGGTCGAGGTCGAGACAGTATAATCCACCTAAAGGCTCTTTTTCTCCGCGATCAAGCGTGCCTGCCCAAAATCTTCCCTTGGCGTCGCATTTTCCATCATTGAATCGGTTGTTTGGCCGATCGTTTTCTACTTCGGCCAAGAGGGTAAGTGCGTGGCTATCCCAATCTAGCGCATAAAAACCGCGACCGAGAGTGATTACCAACCCACCACGCAGGCGAGGCACGACCGTGCTGACATCGGCTTGAAGGATCAATGCGGCACTCGAGCGACTGGCAGGATGATAGCGATGAATCGTGTGTCCGAGAATGTCGACATACCATAAACATCCTGAGTCCACGTCCCAATGTGGACCTTCACCGAGTCGTGCTTGAACTGGCAAAAGCGATTGCATGGCAAGTCCTCATTTCGATTCGAGAGTTTTTTCTATCATACCACCTGCGGAGATATTGGTCGCTTGTGCTTTGGTCCCAGTCGATTAATCTGACGGACACTCGAAGCGAACCTCTCTTGGATGGTCGAACCCTGTGAATCTGTTCTTCTGCGTCGATGTTGTCACCGGAAATTTTGTTCGACCGGGCCTCCGGTGGATTGCGTTTCGCTGCCAGGAGCGCACGAGTTAGGGCGTCGACGGGCATTTGCACCAACACTGCCAGCGGTCGACAGAATGGATATTGAGCACTGTGGTAAAGTAACTTTTAAGGATTATCCAGACTCATGACGATGGAGGCGATGATCACATGGTCAACGAAGTTTCTCCGCAAGCATCGCCCCGACCGCGATTAGCCTTGGGTTGGTTGACGTGGACACACTTTCTCAATGACGGCATTGTGAACTATCTTCCCGGTATTTTGCCCTTAGTCATCATCGCACGGCATGTACCGGTCGCACTAGCTGGCTCACTGATGACTGCCTTGCTTCTTGGTCAGGGATTGCAGCCCTTGTCCGGTTGGCTCGCCGATCACATCGGTGGACGATCTTTGGTGTTAGGCGGAGTGGCTCTGAGCACCGTCAGTGCGGCCCTTTTTGGATTTGCTCATCCGGTGTGGCTGGTGCTGTCTTTGCTGCTCTTGACCGGCATTGGCAACACGGCTTTTCACCCGCAGGCACTGGCGATTACCCGGGGTTTGGTGGGGAAGCGGCAAGGCATTGGAACGTCGGTCTTTTTAGTGGGAGGTGAGATTGGGAGAAGTTTGGGACCGCTAGCAGCGGGCTTAGTGGTCAGCCGCTTTGGCTTAGATTGGGTGTGGCTTTTGGCCTTGCCGTTTTTGATCTCTTTGCCCGTGGTGCTGCGAGTGATGCCAAGGCAGCCTATGACCCATCGCAATGCTCCACCAATCGTGTGGCGGAAGCATTTCAAACCCGCCTCCGCTATGTTGGGATATAGCCTGGTGCGGTCTGCCACCATTTATGAAATGGTGACTTTAGCACCGCTGATTTGGCATCAACGGGGAGGATCTTTGGTCACTGGGTCAGCGTTGGTGAGTACGCTCATCGGGGTCGGGATCGTGGGCAACCTATTCGGAGGGGTGGTGACCGATCGCATTGGCAAGCGCGTGGTCCTTATGGTCACCAGCCTTTTGGCTCTGGTCTCGCTCTATGCCTTCATTAACTTAGGTGGGGCTTGGGTCTGGCCCATCTTAGGAGTGATGGGAATTGGCCTTTTTGGATCGTCTGCGACCACCATGTTGATCGGGCAGGATATTTTTTCCGAAAATCCGGGAATCGGGTCGGGCGTCGCACTGGGCTTGTCCAACGGCTTAGGCGCAGTCATGGTCTTGCCGTTAACCTACGTCGCCGCCCATTGGCATGCCGACATTGCCATTTGGATTCTCATCATCCTAACCATTATCACGATTCCGACGATCTGGGCGATGCCAATGCGGGGGCGTATTAGAACGTCAGCGTAATCCCGGTTGGCAGCAATGCGGCGGCTTTTTTGGGTGCAATCGTGCTGCCCGTGACCGATGATTGACCTCCGGTACGCTTCTTCCTCCGCTTATCCCATTTAGAAGGTAAGGTGAAGGGTTGCCGGTTGGGTCAAATCAAATCGTCGGGTGCGTATGGGAACTAGCGTGGGATGCATCGTGAGCGATGGCGAGGGCGCTAGAGAATGGGGGCGAGATCCGACGCCTCGTGGTCTTTGAGGGATTAAAACCACGCGGGGATTAGGGCTCTCGGTCCGGCCTGGGTAAGACTTACGCCCCCCGCTCTCTAGACGCCGCCTAAAGGGTGAAAAATTGTGGATCCGGGGGGCGAGCACGATCTGGCATGAGCGCCAAAGGACGGGTGGTCCCGATGGCGGCGACGTAGTCTACAATAAGATGGTCGGGCAGTGCACTGACGCTTAAGATATCGGGCCCGATCAAAAAGCCATAGTCAGCAAGTCGGAAATGGGGGAACATCGCATGGCAGAATTGAGCGAAACAGAGACGGCGACACTGGCGGGGGGCTGTTTTTGGTGCATGGTGCACCCGTTTGATACCTGGCCAGGCGTGATTCAGGTGACGTCTGGCTATACCGGCGGACATCAGCCGAAGCCAACGTATGAAGAAGTGTGTAATGGGACCACTGGCCATTTGGAAGCGGTGCAGGTGGTGTTCAATCCCAAACTGACCAGCTATCGAGCCTTGATCGACCGCTTTTGGCAAGAAATCGATCCGACCGATGCGGGAGGGCAATTTGCCGACCGCGGCAGTTCCTATCAGACCGCCATCTTTTATCATTCAGAGGACCAACACCGCGAAGCCTTAGCCTCGATGCAGGCGTTAGAAGCCAGCCGGCGTTTTGACCGTCCGATTGCCACCAAGATTCTACCGGCGGGGCCCTTTTATCCGGCAGAAGCCTATCATCAAAACTACTATCAAAAAAACCCCGGTCATTACCAACGATATCGTCAAGGATCGGGGCGCGATCGATTTATTCAACAGCATTGGCCTGAGAAAAAGTAATCAGTGGAAGGTTGTTCGATCCGGGTGAGCGCTAAAACCATGAGTACCGGATCTCCGGCTCTGGCCAGGATGCCGGCGAAATAAGCTGGCCCCTGAGTCTCCGGCATCTCGGGGCTAAGGGAGATCTCTAAGCCAAGAAACCTCCTGACAAAGCAAGAGATTTCTTGGCTTCATGGGGGTGGGACGGTCCGAAATGATGCGGTGGTGTGCCTTTACTTAGCAGAGGTGCCCTTGGCGGTCGATATGAGGCCCCGGAATCTGTCTCAGGGGAGACAAAGCCCGGGATCTCCAGTGGTGGCGACTCGACTCGGCCCGGGGACGCAAACGAGGGCGATCGGGCATCCTTACGCGCTCACCGTAGTGGCTCCACTAGGGGCATTGGTGACCACGGTGACCAGGGTGCCGATGTGCAGATAGAGCCAGGCGATGGCGGCGTTGGGAATGGGCAGTTCGATGCAGCCAAGACTCTGAGGGAAGCCATAAGCCGCTCGCGGAAATCCGTGAACGGCCACTCCGCCGTCGATATAGTTCACATACGGCACGCCGGGGTCGTTGTAATAGGTCCCCCAAGGGGTTGTTCCTGACATCGTTTGGGAATAATAGCGCAGATAGACGGGATACGTTCCCAGCGGAGTTTGAGTTTGCTGGATGCCGGTATTGCAGAGTGATTTTAATACGACCTTGCCATTGTGCCACAAGGTGATCGTCTCAGGGTGGTTTGAACCCAAATACTCGTCGACCAGCGCGTAATTATAGCCGTGGGGATCGCGTTGGCGTCTTAGCCAGGCCGAGTCCAGGGCCCGTTCCGTGGCTAGATTTACAGACCCGGTAGGCACTAATCCGCTCACCCGCTGAAAGGTCATCAGAGCGCCACGAGTCACCACGGTATCGATTCCAGGGGAGGCCCAGAGGGTGCGAAGCATCTCTGGCTGCTGGCGCCACGTCCAGGTGCCCCGAGGCGGCGATTGCCAAGCTTGTGCCAGGGTGACCTTCGCGTCTGTTAAAAGGGGTTTCCAGTGTAAGGGAAGATAGCCGAGTCGAGCGAGAAGCTGCTGCGCGCGGATCAAGGGAAAGGAAACTGGAACCGGAGCGGCTTGGACTTGGGTGCCCAAGCTGAGTGCCAATGGCAACGTTATCGATGCCATTAATAACCAAGGACGAATACGCATCTTCAACCGAACTCCCTTAACCATAGATTTTGGGCTGGCGCCCGGTGCCTTAATACGTCGGGCCCAAATGGCCATCGGCGGGTCCATTCGAGACGAATGCGAAAGGTATCGACCTGCCGCCTGAGCCCGCGAAAGTTCGTGAGCGGGTATCAACAACCAGAAGAAGCGCCGGGGAAGCTTCTCCTCGAAACAAGATACGCGACTTGTGAACTCAACGAGACCATCGAATGACGCCAAAGGGGGAGCCCGTCGTCCCAATAGGGTTAGGTTCAGACCCTACAAAATTGGGTAGGCCAAACCAGATCACTCTCGAACTCATTGAACCATTGTACTAACCATAGCGTGTAGCCGTCCTTTACCCGGTTGCTGCGGGGTTCAGCGCTCTAGGCGGCTGGTGCCGGCAGATGGTTGAAAAAACAAGCGGCTTGCTCTCATTCACCAACTTACCTATATATTATATCACTAGGTGTTCTTTGAAATGTTAAAGAACTTTCCGGTAATCATGCGAGCGCCATATGCTGGGTTGATGTTTGAGAAACGCGAGCAAATTTCCAGGCTTTGGCTTCTCGTTGGTACAGCAAATCAGAAGGGTTTGAACGTCTTCGGAGCTTTGCTGATTCCGATGAGTGGTTCAGCGTATATTGATGGGGTTTCAAATAACCCGTTGACGCGGTTGCTGAACCCTCTGCCCATGCAGTCAATATAAATTCTCAAAGGTCAAACATGTAGGCGGACCAGCCGGCCCGCTACCTGGGGTCGCCTGCTCCACCAGGTGAATCGTCAGGATGACTTTTCTCTTGGGACCGACGAGTCATCTTCTGATAGGTTAGTCAAAGCGCGGGTGAGCACATCGGACACTTCGGGTCGCATGAACTCCGGTGGCAGCGCCTCACCGTGGGATAAGCGCCGGCGAACTTCTGTCCCCGATAAGGAAAACCAGTGTTGGCTGTGGGGACACGTACGCCCGGAGGCGACCTGTCGGCAATGTGGGCAATAGGCGGCGGCCTCGAAGGTCAAAGGAATGATGCCGATTTCATCAGCCCAGGCTTCGACGAGCTCCCGGGCCTCGTCAGGGCCATAGAAGTCGCCCACACCGGCCGCGTCGCGTCCGACCACGAAGTGAGTCGCTCCATAGTTTTTCCGCACCAGAGCATGAAATAAGGCTTCGCGCGGGCCTGCATACCGCATGGCCGCGGGAAAAACGGCAAGCGCGGTGCGTTCTTTTGGATAATAGTGCTCGAGCAACACGCGATACGATGCCATCCGAATGGGGGCGGGAATGTCATCAGATTTGGTCCAACCGACTAAAGGGTGCAAGACTAACCCATCGCAGATCTCAAGCGCTACTTTGTGCAGATACTCGTGGGCTCGATGGATGGGGTTTCGGGTCTGGAAGAAGACCACGCTCTTCCATTCGCGTTGAGCGATGATCGCGCGCACCAGCGAGGGCTTAGACGGTTCAGTGAAGAGCCGGCGGGGTTCCTCAAGGAGCTCTATGGTCCCTGACAGGCACCAATTAGGGGTGTTGAATAGTTCGGCCACGCCGGGATGATGCTCGTCCTTGGTATGGTAGACCTGTAACGCTTCGAACTCGTGGAGCCGACGAAACGTTTCGCGGACGATCATGCGTGCACGCAAGCCGTCGAAACTTTTGAGATGAACCACATCACCAGCAGACAACGAGTGGGCGGCGCTTTCAGGTATCGGCAGGACAATGGGTAAAGGGAACGGGTCCCCGCCAGCGAGGCGGCCGCGCTCAAGGACCGACTGGTAGTCATCGCGATTCATGAACGTAGTGAGTGGGGCGTAAGCCTCCCAGCACAGCAAAAGAAGATCGGCCACCACTGGCTCAGGCAGATCGATGGTGGAATGGAATCGTTCAACCGTGGATTCTGGGCGATGGGCTTGGGTATCCATGGAACATTACCTCCTGTAACCTAACTATTCACGAACATGATAACATAATGTCTATATGGAATATAGACTATTGATCGCAGAGAGGGAAGTGCTTCGTATTGAGTGCATCTCCTTGGGTTAGCGCTGGCGAGGATTGAGCAAGCCAATGTGAAAAGGTTGTTCCACGATGAGGTTCTTGCGATAAATGATGGCCGCCCACTGCATCAGACCCCAAATCGAACCCAGCGCCAGGCAGAGGCCCAGCACCCATTGCCAAACCGTGGCAGCACCAAGAGACACCTGCTCCATCATCAATAGCGGGAAGAACGGAGGCAAAACCGAGGCAATCTTGATGATCAGCAAATGGGGGGAAGCAATACCCACCAAGGCTAGCCCGTAACCGACCATGGCCATCATCATGGGCAGGGTCACCGCATTTCGAGCATCCTCGGGACGAGCAATGGTTGCGCCGACTGCGGCAAAGATAGCCCCGTAAATCAAAAAGCCGAGGACAAAAAATAGGACTAATAGGGCCAATGCCTCAGGGCTGATGCCCTCCACGTGAAAGCGTTCCACCAGGGGGCGAATGCGCGGATCAATCAGAGAGACCAAGAGGGCCGATACCAAGACCGCCATGACTTGCAACAAACCCGCCAACCCAGTCCCTGCCAGCTTGGCGGCCAGCAGCGAAGTCGTGGGCACGCGGGTTAGGAGAACCTCACTGACCCGAGACGCCTTCTCCGAACTGACCCCCATGAGAACCATTTGACTATACATAAGGATGGTCATGAACAGAAAAATCATCACTGCATAGATGGCACTAATCGCAGGCAGGTTGGAGTGCGTCGAGTTCGAAGGGTTTATAATGGGAATGACGGCGGGCACGGAACTTTGCGCCAAGACGGTCGGCGAAATACCAGCCTGGCGCAGACGATCGCTGCGTATGAGGGACTGAAGGACGCCCTCAAGAATACTGGCGGCGGTCTCGGTGCCTCCATTGGTGACTCGAATGCGATAATCAGGAATGGATTGATGGGTGGATTGATGCACCATGACTACTACATTGGCGTCTTCCCGGCGTCCCTGGGTCAACACCACGAATGGGAGCTTTTGGTTCGACAGAATTGACGTCAGGTCCCTGGACGTCTGAGAGACCAGAGGGTTCGGTTGCCCGGTGACAACCAGCGAAGTCGGAGCTTGACCGATCCTTCCTAGAAACGGCAAAGCCACCAGCATGGCTGCAACCAAGACGATGGCTACGACCGTCGTGGCGATAAAGGCCCGCGAGCGTATTCCTTCTAAGATATCGCGGCGAAGTAGAATGACGAAGGGGTTCATTACCGTCTCCTCTAGACTAGGGTGAGGGTCAGTGTGGCCAAAGTGTCCTCCTAAGCATCATACCGCCCAGCGGGGCTGATGGTTGACACTGGCTTTTCGCGCCGGGCCACATCCACCACGGTTTCTACATAAATATCTTCCAGCGAGGGAGCCGCTACAGAAAATAAAGATAACTGCCCCCATTTTTGCACGCGCTCTAACCAAGGCAAGGAAGCTTCCTGGCGGGAAATTTGGTACCAGCGACTCCTGTCGAAAAGGATGCGGATTGGGTGGAGCGCATATTGGTTCTCGAAAGCCGTATAGGCCTGAACAGCCGCAGCCCCTTGATAGCGCACCTGCAAGATTCTGAAACGGCTGGTTTCTCGGACATCTTGGATCGATCCCTGGAGGACATCGGTTCCTCCGGCAATTAAGGTAATATTTTCACACAAATCCTCTACGAATTCCATGGTGTGGCTCGAAAGCAGCACCGTGGAGCCTGCCGACTTAGCTTCAGCCAGGATTTGTTTTAACAAACGGACGTTTACGGGATCTAATCCCTCAAACGGTTCGTCCAAAATCAAGAGCTCGGGCTCGGCTACCAAGGCCACCGCAATCTGAGCTTTGCGCGCGTTGCCTTTGCTTAATTCGGCGGCCTTGAGCTGCCGATATGGCCCCAGTTCGAGCCGGTCGATCCACTCCTTGGCTTTCTGGGAAGCGTCGTGGCGAGTCAAACCCCAGAGTGTTCCAAAAAACACGAGTTGCTCCTCTAATCCCATCTTAGGAAAAAGGCCCCGTTCTTCGGGAACATAGGCAAAGCGTTCCCGCGGAACATTGGCCAAAGGCAAATTGTTCCACCGAATGTCGCCCTGGTCGTAATCCATCATGCGTAAGACGATGCGCATGGTGGTGGTTTTGCCCGCACCGTTCGGGCCGATTATGCCGTGGATCACTTGGTTGGAAAGACTAAGGTTGAGTTGGTTGACCGCGATCTTCGGGCCAAAGTATTTGACTAAGCCTTCGACTGCCAGACCCATGGCGGTGGTGCTCCTTTGACGAGTTTTCTTGTCAATCCAAAAAAGCAATGAGAATCGGTTGTCGCCCAATCGTTCGACCCAAAGATCTATCCGTAAACTCAGAGCACTACGACCTCAGCCAAAATTCTGCCAGAGAAATCAAACGGGAATTACCAAGTGGATCGATAACTCTATCATTATACGTGTCATAGGTATCAAAAGGTTGGGAAGCCTACGGAATCGAAGCATCAGAGCGAGGGACCCCGGGATTAAGGATCGATCGGCTAGCCGCCGGCGAGGGCTGATCTGACCGGGCAGAAACGATCCGGCGCGGGAACTGCTTGCCGATGTCGGGCGCATGAAAATTGAGCCTTGGTGGGGCACGGTGTGATGATGGTGAAGGCGCATAGACCTTCCTCAATCGGCGCGATCAGGGCTCAGCTTGGATCTGATTCGCTGAGGGTTTGTCTGAAGGTGAGTAAAATCGCGATCGGAGTCAGCCCCCACAGAGCGAGCACGAACCGAAAGTCCCCGAGGTGAAAGTGGGGAAGCCACAAAACCAAACTAAGTACGAAGATCAGGCTGATTAAACGTCCGCTGTTAATCCAGACCTCTTTTTCGCCGGTGCGGCGAATCATTGCGCTCTCCGTGCGATGATGCCCTCCGATGGCTACCAAGGCCGACGATTCCAGCGAGATTTTAAACGGCGGGTAAGCCAGCGATACCACTATGCCCAAAGCAAACAAGGTCGATGTGGTAAGCGGGAGCACGACCAGAGCCAGGGCTGGCAGGGATAATGCGGCAGCCAGCCAAAGGCTCTGGGAGCGATGATTTAATTGAGGCCAACGGCCCAGTACCCAAAACACAGCGCCCATGAGACCGGATTCGGTGGCGGAAAAGATTCCCAACCAGATCGTGCTATGACTAACAATGAAGAGCAACAAGTTCGGCAAGAACAGATAGATGCCATCACGCAGGCCGAGGGCGGCAAAGCTCCAGAGCAGAGATCGCCAGCGATAGGGGGCGGGATCGCCGGACGGTCGATCGGGGGGCAGCGGAGCGACCTTGGTATCGGGAGCCTTCACCGCACCGAGAATCAAAACGAATGCTCCCAGGAGACTCACGAAAGCAATAGCAAACACCAGGCGATATCCTTGCAATCCTACTAAAGAAGCGATCAGCCAACCACTGAGCGGGGGAGCCAGGAGCCCTAAAATGGCTTCTAAGGTACCGGTCCAACTATTGTACCAACGCGCTTGGTCCGAACGGACCCAGGAAGAAGCCAGCACATATAGAGCCAGCCAATAGAAACTGGCGGAGGTGCCGTCAAGCACCGCGAGCGGGATGTAGTAATGTCGAGACGCTCCTCGCATTACTAGCAACAGACCTAAAAACACCGCGTTTAGGATAATCCCCAGCGCCATCAAGGTCACACTGGGAGGCGCTTTGCGAAGCTTGGAGGCCGTGCCAAAACTAGCAATCATGATGACAAAAAAGATAGAGTAAAAACCAATGATGGGAATGAGGCCCGTGCCAATGTCCCAAAACCAAGCCGAGAGAAAATTTGAGGCCACAAACATGGCCAAGGTCCAACTGGTCGTAATTAAGAAAAGACGAGTGACTGGTTTCACCTGTGAACTCCCATCGATGCAAGCTTTGCGGATTGTGATTCTTCGCTTATTATCGCTTAGGAAGGTAGAGAAGGCTACTCGCCGCCTGACTCTTTCGTGGAGGCGTTTTCTCTCTTACTGGGTGAAGCCACTGTCGGCGTGGGCGGCGGACTTGCCATCCCTGAAAAGAAGTACTGACCGCAAGGAATGTTGGGGAGGAGTTTTAGCCGAGCATGCCGAAGTCCATCCAATCAGTGTGAATCGCTCTGTGTGGAGTGGGAACTGGAGAAAAACGAGAATGGAAGGTGGCTTTTGGAAATGAAAGGGTTGATCTTATCTGGGGGTACAGGATCGCGGCTAAGACCGCTGACCTATACAGGCGCCAAGCAACTCCTCCCGGTGGGCAATCGTCCGATTTTGTTCTATGCCGTCGACGATATGGTTCGGGCGGGAGTCACCGACATTGGCGTGGTCGTCGGGGAAACGGCTCCGTTGATCGAGGCAGCGCTGGGAGATGGCACTCAATTTGGATGCCACTTCACCTATATTCCTCAGGAAGCGCCCTTGGGCTTGGCCCATGCGGTAAAAATTGCACAACTGTTTTTGGGCACGGACCCTTTCTTGATGGTGCTGGGCGACAACCTTCTGCGCGGCGGGGTGGCGCCTTTGGTGCAACGTTTTCAACAACAACATCCAGCGGCAGCCGTGCTTTTGACTCAGATTGAAGATCCGCGTCAATTCGGCGTGGCGGTCGTAGAAGAGGGCCGAGTCGTGAGGCTGGTGGAGAAGCCCGAACATCCTCCATCGAACCTGGCCTTAGTGGGCGCCTATTGTTTTGACGCGCGAATCCACGAAGCGGTTTCTAGCCTCAGGCCATCGGGTCGGGGAGAATTAGAAATTACCGATGCGATCCAATGGTTGGTCGACCATAATGAGCCGGTGGACGCCGCTGAAGTGACCGGGTGGTGGAAGGATACCGGTCGGCCAGAGGATGTGTTGGACGCGAACCGTTTAATCCTCGATGACCTAAAATCCCAAAACGATGGCAGCGTCGACGCCGACTCTCAACTGACGGGGAGAGTGGCGGTGGCCACTGGAGCTATCATTGAGCACAGTACGATTAGAGGACCGGCGACGATTGGCGAGGGAGCAGTCATTATTGATAGCTATATTGGTCCCTACACCTCGATAGGCCCCCGGGTTCACTTGCGCAGCGTTGAGATCGAACTAAGCGTGGTGCTTCCCGACAGCCGCCTGGAAAATATTGGCGAGCGAATTGACCAAAGTTTGATCGGCCAAGGTGTAGACGTTCGCGGTCGCCAGGGGCGCCCAAAGACGGTGCGGTTAGTCTTAGGTGATCACAGCCGGATCGAAATATAGATGAAGAGACCATCGGGGACCCCCGAGCTAACAGTGTGTGATGGCTCCATGAACGAGATATCCTCGGGCTCGATATCCCGATCAGTAGGGGTTTGCTGTCAGGGAATAGCCCCTTGACGGTGAACCCGGGATTTGCGAATCTAGGGATCCATGAATGAAGGAGGATGATTTATGAGTCGCATGGGTACCATTGAAGGAGTCAAAATTAAACGGTTGGTTCGTCATCCTGACGATCGCGGATTTTTTCAGGAAATCTTGCGAGATGACGATGAGCTTTTGCGTCGTTTTGGTCAAGCCTCATTGTCGATGAGCTACCCCGGGGTGATCAAAGCCTTCCATTACCATGAACGCCAGGATGATTTGTGGTTTTTCCCCATAGGCTCGGCCCAGGTAGTTCTTTATGACGCTCGTCAGGACACGCTCTCGTCCGGGATCACCCAAGTGCTCTACCCCGGCGAAGACAATCCGTTACTGATCGTCATCCCTGTCGGGGTCGTTCACGGCTACCGGGTACTCGGAGCCAAGCCTTTGATGATTGTTTATTTCACCACCGAATCCTATCGAGCTGAAGATCCTGACGAAAAGCGTCTAGAATGGGATGATCCCACGATTGGGTTCGATTGGACGACTAAGCCTCGATGACAGGCCGCGAGACGGAGGAGTTGGGATGCGCGTCGTAGTAACCGGCGGTCTGGGCTTTATTGGATCGGCGTTGATTCGTTGGATTCTTGACACTCAGCCGGACGTGGATGTGATTAACCTGGATTGCCAGACGTATGCCGGCAACCTAGCCAATTTGATCGGATATGAAAAAAGTCCTCGATATCGATGGGTTGAGGCTAAGATTCAAGATGCCGCTGCCGTATCGACCCTGCTAGCCAGCGAGAGTGTAGACGCGATCGTCAATTGTGCAGCTGAATCCCATGTGGATCGTTCGATTGCGGACCCTGAACCGTTTATCTCGACCAATGTGTTAGGCACGGAAGTTTTGTTGCATTACGGGCGGCGTTACGGTGTCGGCAAATATTTACAGATGTCCACCGACGAAGTCTATGGCAGTCTCGGGTCTGACGGTTTTTTTACTGAGGAAAGCCCGCTCGATCCTTCGAGTCCCTATTCGGCGTCCAAGGCTTCTGCCGACCTTTTGGTCTTGGCTCACCACCATACCTACGCCCAGAATGTGGTGATTACGCGCTGTTCGAACAACTATGGACCGTATCAATATCCAGAGAAACTGATTCCTCTGTTCATCACCAATGGCATGGAGGGCAAGCCCTGGCCGCTGTATGGGGATGGGAACAACATTCGCGACTGGATTTACGTCATGGACCATGTAGAAGCGGTATGGGAAGTCCTGACCCGAGGTCAGGCGGGTCGGGTGTACAACGTCGGGGCGAGAAATGAACATTCGAATCGAGAGGTGGCTCTGGAACTGCTGAGACAGATGGGGTTGGCCGAAACGGTGATTGTGCCGGTGGACGACCGCTTGGGCCACGATCGGCGCTATGCCATCGATCCAACCAGGTTAGAGACGGAACTAGGATGGCATGCTCGTCATGCCTGGCTCTCGGCCCTAGACGAGACCGTGTCATGGTACCGCCGACACGAAACCTGGTGGAAGCCGTTAAAGAGCGGAGAAACCGCGAAGATTTGATCGGATTCGGCGACGGGCGGGAGTTCCCAGGTTCGAAGGGATGATATGGTACCATGAAAGGGTACGAAGGCAACATAGACTTTGAGCAGAGTCAACACATAGGAGGAACAAGATGACGGCCAAACATTTGAGCGACACCGTTACCCTGCACAACGGGGTGGCCATGCCGTGGTTTGGATTAGGGGTGTGGCGAACGCCGGAAGGGCAGGTGGTTGAAGATTCCGTGCGCTATGCGTTGGAGGCAGGATATCGGCACATTGACACCGCTGCTTTGTATGCCAATGAGGTCGGAGTCGGCAATGCCATTCGCGCCTCGGGGATTCCTCGCAACGAAATCTTTGTGACCAGTAAGGTATGGAACAGTGATCAAGGCTATGATCAGACCTTAAAGGCGTTCGATGCGACCCAGGAGAAACTGAAGTTGGGGACGTTGGATTTGTATCTTATTCACTGGCCGGTTGCTGGCAAGTATCAGGAAACGTGGCGGGCGCTTGAACGCATTTACGAAGAAGGCCGAGTGCGCGCGATTGGAGTATCGAACTTTCAAGGCCATCACATTGACACCCTCTTGGCCGAGGCTAACGTCGTCCCCATGGTCAATCAGGTGGAGTTGCATCCGCTGCTGAGCCAGACCGAGTTGGCGGAGTATTGTCGCAGCCACCATATTCAAATCGAGGCCTGGAGTCCTTTGATGCAAGGCCACCTCGATCAGCCAGTGATCACCACCTTGGCCCAGAAATATCAAAAGACACCAGCACAAATTGTCTTGCGGTGGGATCTGCAGCGTCAGATTGTTACCATCCCGAAGTCGGTCCATCAAGATCGGATTATCGAAAATGCTCAGGTTTTCGATTTTGAATTGGACGACGAAGACATGCAAGCTATCGACGACATGAATCGCAACCAACGATTTGGACCCGATCCCGATCACTTCGACTTCTAGTTCTTTGGTGAAGGATGGTCGACGCCCCGCAGTGGATGGCATCCGGCGGGGCGTCTTATGGCCATATGATCCCTAAAACACCGAGGAACCCTACCCTTGAGTCTGGATACGTAGCAGAAACCCCGCGGGAGCCTCTAATGGCTTCGCCAGGGATGCTCTGAGTCCTCGTCTGCATCCGGTGCTTCTTCGTAACTCCGATCCTCTGACAAGTCGACTTCTTCGATATCGTGAGCCTTTACCGACGCCTCATCGCCAAATTGCCAGCGCATGTCTAAGAGACTGATGGCCATGCGAATCCAGGTGCGCAGACGAGCGTCGAGCACGTCCATGTGCTCTCGGACCAGTTGATAGAAGGCGGCGCCGTCGAGACCGCAATCCCACTCGTAGGCGATTTGATGCAGCGCGGCAATTTCTCCTAGCATGTCGCGGATTTGCTCTGGGGTTAGCGGGTCGAGAGGCCTGGCCGACGACAATTCATCGAGCGCAGCGTTAGACCACGCCACGCCTTCGGCTTCTTTAGGCCGGGACGAGAGCCACTGCTCGATTACTTCGTGGTCCTTGCGGGGCAGGATGACATCCGTTTGAAAGTTGCCTGCGACCGCCCAGATGCTCAGCAGATGATCGCCCATGCCGTTCAGAAAGCGGCCCATATTCACGTAGCTGCGGGCTCGACCACCGCGGCCAAACTTGCCGATGAGTTCGACTTCGTCGAACAAAATCAACAGGCCTTCATATTCGGTGTGCCAAATGAGCCAGTTGACCAGTTGAAAATAGTGGGGAATTTCATCTTTGATTCGAGACGAGGCTATGGGCAGGCGCCGCGAAAAATTGTCACGCGTAAAACGCTTGATATCGGCCAACGTCACGAAGTTCCCAGAGACATCATCGAGCAGGACGTCAAAGCCATTGTCTTGATGAATCAGATTGTCCAAAACGGCATGAACGCGGTCGGAGGCTTGCAGTAGGCGCGAGTCGGGACCTAGATGAGGCGCCCTCAGCGCTTCACGAATGACGGCCTCGAATCCGGGTTGATGGCTGCCAGGACGGTACACGTTTTGCATAATCTTGGGATACAGGTAGTCGAGTCGGTCAAGCGGGGTTTCCTTGCTGAGCGTGACCATGCTGACCAACCAATTCCGTTCTTCCGCCATCGCCGCCAAGGCATGCAAGAGGTGGGTTTTGCCTTCTCCGTACTGGGCACGAATGATCATGCCTTGGGCCGGCGTTTGCCGTCCCTGCTCGACCGCTTCCATCAGGCGACCGATGGTCGTCAGATTTTGAGTTCGGCCCACAGTGAATGCCTGGGCTGTTTCTCGAAAGGGCACACCCGAACGCAGTCCCTCGATAATGACCCGCTCTTTATTCATCCAGATCGCCCTCCCCAATGTCGAGATTCCGATCCGACATGACCGCCAAGACGACTCTTCGAGCTAACGACCATTCTAGCCCGACGGCGGTCTCGGTCTCCGCGCGGGTGGCCGGAGGGGTGATCTCGGGATGATGCAGAGACCACACGCTCGCTAAGCGTTTGACGTTTTCCATATCTTCTTGCCAAAGATCGTCCAAGACAATGGCGTCAGCGAATCGGTTCACTCTATCTGTGGAGATCTCATTTTCGATCCGGGCCCAAAGCGCAGGATAGGATGGGAATCCCGACCGGCTATCGCTCAGCGGCTGTCGATCTCCCCCTAATACCAGCATCAAAAACGGCGTATGTACGCTTTCGTCAATCAGTTGCCTCATCATTTCATAACTTTGATCGCGTTTGCCCCGCGTGTAGTAGATCTCGCCTTCGGTGCGCGTCGTTTTGGCTACGGAATCGAAGTTGTCGATTGCCACCAGAATTCCTGGAAACCCCGCTGCATGACTAAAAACCGCTAGCGAAGAGAGCACGGCTCGGGCGTTTCGGCGGTTGATGCTTGATTTCACACCAAGACTCTTGCGTTCGGGTGCCATCAGTTTTTCGCCCAAAATCCATCCCTCGGGGACGTGTTGATTGGTCTCGTTCATCAATCGCTGATGAATCCAAGAGCGGATGGCTAGCAGAAAATCGGTGGCTAAATCCTGAGGATGGAGCCATCGGTCCACCGCTTCACGGATGTCGCGGCGAAAAAGCGCCGGATCCAGTTCGCGATCATGTTCTAACCAATAGGAGAACTCGACCACGTCACCGTCAAATTCACGATACCCGAGGTCGTCGACAATGATTTTTCGGCAGGCGCGATCGACCACCGCGGCGAGGGGAATGGCAGCGACTACTGCGCGATAAAGTTCTTCGATGTCAGAGAGGCGAACAAGGCGAGCATCGATGAAAGCGACTAAGTAGCCCAGTTGGTCGCTAGTGATTGCCAAACGGCGAAGCCAATGGGTTTTGCCTGCACCCATACCGCCAAACAAAAATTTGACCTTGCCATAGCCGCTAGAGATAAAGTCTTCAAGATACCACTTGCGCCAAAATGCCTCCAAGCCGCCGACATCCAAGAACGTTTCTTGAATACTACTGTCAGCGAGCATTTCTGCCCCCGGATGGGCACTAAATATACGCCAAGCGTCCTGATGGGTCATGGCGCCGACTCAGGCCCCGTGACTTCCAACGACCCTAATACCTCAGGATCGCGGCCTTGTCGAGGAATGATGTAGCCCGATCGATTCTTAGACGCACCAAAGGTGACGTGACGTCCGTTGAGACTACGCTCTTCTTGGCGGCGGAAGCGATAGATGTCGAAAGCAAATTGCACTGCGCTGTAACTCGATGAGCCGGCGCGCAGAGTTAAGAGCTTATACACCTCGGTCAAGGGGACGGATTGCGTTTTCACGTTATTGGTCCCAGCCTCCGCGACCAATAGGTCAAAGGCACGCAAAAGCACTTTCATGAATTGCTGAGGATTAAATCGTTCCGCGTAAAGTCGGTTGAGTTCGCGTTCTACGGCGTCGGCTACCGCCTTCGGATGGAGTTTTCGGGTGATCTTTTTGTTGATCAACACTTGGTCGTTGGCAAAATCGACCCGAATTTCGATAGGAAACACCAGAAACTGCGGAAAATCCCCTTCCACGGTCCGCTGAGTCGAAAGGTTGGCACGAAAGAGGTCCGTCCATTCACGCTGGTCCGTTTCGGACACGGCCATGCGATGGGCCGCAGTCCTTTGAGCCAGAAAATTGGCTAAGCGCAAGCTCTCCTCGCTCAGTCTCTGAATGTCTTCCAGCTGTTTTTTGAGCGTGACCATATTCATCTGACCGACCTGGACGTCGACGTTTTTTAAGGCGCCTAGCCTTTTGACGGCTTTAGTCAAATTCGCAAAAGAAGATCCATAGGCCTCAGCATAGGCGCTGACTCCAGATGTCTCGTTGAGTTCCCTGTCATCCACCGATATCCCACCTCCACCATGTTGTCTCTGTTTAACCGATTTCGCTTCAATTCGCCAAAATCCTCCTGTCAAAATATGCGTGATCTTGGACGAGAGGTCAATTCCTAGGTAGTTCACGCGTCCAGCGTCGGACTTGGCGCAAATGCTGGTGCGTGGCCAGGGCGGTTGGGGAACGAAGAGGGGGGACTTGATGGGGCCCCGGCTGCCAAAAAGCGTCTTGGCTAATTAGCCGAGGCCAAAGTCCATCGGGCAATATCTCCGATCCAAGATCCCCCCATGGCGTTTTGGGGTCGTTTTGCGCCTGACTCAGAGCGCTGAGACTGCCTATTTCAGTTTCATGTACTGAAATTGATACAGATATTGGAACTGCCAGGGATTGGCCTGGACTCCAGTGAGATCAGGCTTTACCAGATACACATTTTCCCCGTAGGCGATGGGAATATCGTAAGCGGAATGGATCATGCCATCGTCGATCTTCCCAACCAACTGGGCAGCCTGGCTTGGCGCTAGAAGTTTCATCTAACTCTCCCTCCCAAATTCGCATGTGATACTCTAACGAGAGCTCATACTTGTCAGCATGTACTTGCGCATTCAGGCCGGGAACCATTCCGGCAGTGCCCGCGGCGTAGGTTCCAACCCATTGCCAAAAGGCGGTCCAGGCAGCGGGCTTGGCCGTGGGGGTCTTGGCTTCGGTGTAAGTCTTTTCGAAATCCTTCAGTTGCTGCGTCATGCTTAAGGTCCCCGGAGGATCCACGGACTCTCGATACTTCAAGGGCTGTTTGGCGGTCCAAGCATTAATATACTGAATGTCTGATGTGGCTGCTTTGATGATCGGCTGCCACGTAGCGTAGGAGACGCCGAGTTTGGTATCGGTGGGCGAGCCCCAAGCCTTGACGTCATTGGGGTCGTAGGAAGAGAAATACCAGTTTTCGGCGTACTGTCGAAAGGATTGCGGGCCAATGACTCCGGTATTTTCTAGGTCCATCCACTGGTCGCGCTGGAGCGCCCACTGCAAAGTGTTATTCCGGTTGGCCACGCCTAAATCGACGTTGTAGCCAGGCAGAATGCCTTTGGTCAGCCCTTCGTAATCCATATTGCCTCACAAGGTGGAGTTGACCGGTTCCACTTTGAAGTGAATGTTGAGGTTGGTCTTCAATTGTTGTGCCACCGACTCAGCGATCAATACCGATTGCGGAGAGTTGGTCGTGGTTTGGCAGTTTAGATAGAGCGTGCCTATCCCCTTGCCATCGGGATAGCCAGCCTTGGTTAGGAGCTTTCGTCCTTGGCCCAGGTTAAATCCAAACGGATTACTTTGATTGGCGTCGGTGGGAAACCCAGGATAACCAAAGATCGACGTCGGCCCGGCCATGTTGTTAAGCACCGGATCGGATATGGGGGCCCGGTTAATCGCCATGGCGATCGCATCGCGTGCCCACGAATTGTTGAGTGGGGACGCATCGACCGAATGGTCCCAGCCTAGATACATAATGTTAGCCTCTGGCGCCTTGTGGATCTCACTCTTGAGGTGCTCTTCAGCGTATTGATAGTCCGATGGGGAAGTAACCACGGCAGCGTCGAGGGCATTGGATTCAACGTCTTCGACGGGTACCGGAGGCTCTGGAATTAAGTCAATTTGCTGTACGTTGCCGACGTTTTCCTGCCCAGTGGCACCCACATAGTCCCGATTGCGGATCATTTCGAGCTCTCCGTTAGTCACACAGGAATGCACAACGTATGGACCGTCACCGACAAAGTACTGTGGTAGATACCAATTCGAGGAATGGGCTTCAACATCCTGCGGATAGAGCGGCATGGATCCCGCCAAAGCCAACAAGCCTTCAATAGTTACCGCAGTACTTAGGGTGATTTTGAGTTCGTAATCGTTGACTACGTTAATTCCGACAGCGCTGGCTGGTACGCCTCCGGCATGGTATTCCGATTCATTCGGCACGTCGCTGACTACACTCGCCCAAGTGTCATCGACCGTATTCGACGGAGCTGCGTTACGAAGCCAAGCGTACGCAAAATCTTGAGCTGTGACGGGCTTGCCATTGGACCAGCGGGCGTTGTGCCGCATCCAAATGGTCCAGACAAAACCATGGTCCGAGACTTTCCATTTATCCGCGATCTTGGGCACGATTTGATTTTTGCTATTATAGCCAAATAATCCTTCAAATAAGGTGCCTTGGTCGGGCAAAACTTGTCCACCCCAGGCAATGGGGTCAAGGCTGGTTAGCGAATCAGCCGGGTAGGTCACGGTACTTGACGCCGCGTTAGCCACCGGATCGGCATAGCCGATCCGGCTGGTCGCCGCCAGTGCCATCGCCGCCAAACCCACCGTAAGCGCAGCTGGAAGCTTTTGTTGTAAACCCATCTCAGACGTCCACCTCAGGTAACAAACTAATTGATAAAATCTCTAAAACGCATGGCTTGGATAATAATCGAAAAAATCCTTCTCAATATCACATAATGGATCAATGATAATATCAACATGTGAGTTCCACATGTAAAATGTCATAGAATTTTCGCTGGCTTGTGGAGGATGGTGAGGCGCGGTGACGCAAACGACCACCCAACCTACCGCGGGGAGGATCGCGCGACTTAGTCCGACGTCGTGGGCGCTAGTCAAAACAGCAATGACGCTGAAAAAATTAGACCGCTGTCGCTTAGACTCATATCAGGAAACGGCATCAACCGGGGCGAGAGTCAGCCGAACCGCATGATTGTCTTTGGGTTCGACTCCCTGGATGCGCTGAGGACGCCTGCTCGTGAAACGACGACTAAGAAAAGAGCGGACGAACGCACAACCTTTCGGATTTCTGGCCCACGACCAATCCCAGGAGGCGGGGATATGCACAGCAGACGAGAAGTCTAGGCGGCCTCGCTTGGGTTTCATGACTCTCGGCTAAGTCGCCGGAGAGAGGGTTTGGTTGGGGCGTTCCATGGTCATGAATGCGGTCCTTTGACTGAAAAATCTTTGAGCAGGAACGAATCTATGATGCTGGTAGACTGAGATCGCGCGCTGGTTAAAGGTCGCTACGGTCAGCCGCAAACCCGAGGTGTTTGGCCATTTCGATAGAAAATCAATCACCGAGCCAACGAACGCATATCCCAGACCATGTCCGGTTAGATCGGGGCGCATCCCCAAGCCCATGTCTAGCAATGTGGGGTGGGAATAAGCGCCGACCGCAAGACCCGCCGGGACTTGCGCTGAAGCACCTATACAGCAAAATCCGACTACGTCACCATTTTGCACAATCACGCGAAAGTACGTCCCATCTAAGAGTTCTGCCGTCGTTTCTGGACCGAAAGTGGCATCGTACAGGTCATAAGGCTTAGGATACGTCCATAGGGAAATTTGCTCGGCCGCGCGTTGATCCATTGCCTGAATGAAATACTCCATAGGTCACTCCTTTGATGACAAACCGCCGTTCTAAGAGAGACGGACTCGCAGCCGCTGATTGACGGTCCAGCGTTTCTCCTCTGCCGGCTGGACGAGAGTCTCCCACGTCCCGCATCTTCGAACGTCACTGGGTATTCGAACGCTATTATAATCTTTGTCGCGCTAAAAAGCCTTGACAATCAGAGAAACTATCAAGTCGTCTACGGAGGCCGAAAACCGGCATTGGACGATATTGTCCGTCGAGTTAAACCGTTCATTTTCCTAAAACGGTCGGATCCATTGAGTCCCGAGTTCGAAGGTAGGGAGAAAAATAAAAACTTGAGCCCGAGTCAGCCGCGTGACCTAGGGGCAGTATCGATGCGTGAGAACACGATGCTCTTCGACTCTGGTGGGGCCATCTTTACGGAATGGGATGAAATGGGACAGGCCGCTGAACGCCGTGTTCGAATCTACCGACCACTCGGTTTAACACCAACCGAAGGACCCCAGGGCGGATAGAACGTCGAACTGTTCCGATGCCTACCCGGTGCGGGTTCATCATCGATCCGTCCGTTTTAGGGGAGGTTCTGCCGTCTTTTGGCTCTGAGCCAATCTGAGCGATGAACACGCGGAGAAAAAGCGCGTTTTCGTCTGAACCGGTGAGCGAACCCGATGGCTCCCCGGCCGCCGCTGACTCTCTTAAAGCCGGAAGTGAATGACTGGCGAACATCGCCTTTTGACACCGGTCAACGGCTGACCCAAGACCAAGCTGACTCGAAGGCTGTGACCCGCTCCGCAAGACCTCGGTTGGCGTGGCTCGACTCGGGCGGAACTAGCCAAAACCCGGCTCCATTCTTCGGAGTGCGACCAAAGCGGGCAGAAGGCGGTGAGATCTATTGCTATCTACGTTTTTGCCACTGCGGACTCTTCGGATACCAACCTGCTGAAGACGGTACCAGTACTCCACGCATCAGGACGAACCCTTTGCCCCCTGGGGCTCGCATGAGTTGGTTTCGATTTCGACTACGCCCAGGCTTGAGCGCGGATTACCGTTCTCGGAATAAAGCGCGAGCAACAGCGCCCGATCGTCGTGGCTCGGGTCTTCCGGGTGTGTTTGGGCGTGGCTTCGCTATCAGTTCCGGCGGGAAGGCCACCTAAGCTTATTCAGCCAAAATTATGGAAGACGCGCAAAGCGTCCAGCGCAGCGCTATCGATGATTGGAAGGAAACGCTCTGCTGCCCCGGGAAGGTGGTTGGCATCTTGAAGTCCACGACTGCCGATTCTCTCGATGATGGGATTGCAGCTATAATCATCAGGGGAGGCGTGGCTATGAAGATGGAGCATGTTCACGGGTGGGAAGCAGTCCCTGCCGCGATGATGTTAAGTTATCGGAGATTGATACACCCCTGTAGACAAGACCTTAGCAGCACTGTGCGGGTCATTTATTGGGCGAAATGAGTCAACACGCCGCCGCTTCTACGAAGACAGATTCCAGTCGAACCGCCTATGCCATCGCTCCTGGGGTATTTTTGGCGGGCATTGGGGGCGGTATGGTTTTTCCCATTTTGCCGATTATAGGACTCCAGGCAGGCCTGGCACCGGTATTGATTGGTCTCATCCTTGCTGGCAATCGAATTACCCGGGTGCTTTTTAATCCCTGGGTGGGGGCATTCATTGACCGCTTGGGAGGAAAACGCCTGCTCACTTTGGGCCTTTTCGCCGAATCCTTGATTATGGTGGGCTATTGGCTTGCGCTTCGCACCGGATGGATTGGGCCGTTGTTTTTGGCTTGCCGACTAATATGGGGCCCGGCTTCTGCGTTGATTCTGATTGGAGGGCAGACGCTGGCTCTGAACGCGGGCCCCCCTCAATCTCGAGGCACGGCGGCAGGGATCGTTCGCTCGGCGCAGTCGTTAGGCACGCCGGCGGGGATGGTGTTCGGCGGGATCATCGCGGGTTGGTTGGGTAACGGACCCGCCTTTTTGATTGGTGCCGGAGCGGCGTTGTTGGCGGCCGCTGCCGCCTTTAGGATGGTGCCGGATTTACGCGGCGGGGGCAGGCCATCGGCTCGCTGGCTAGATATCTTAGGGACGCTTCGGGACCGCCGGGTAGTCATGGTGGTGGTGGTCAACTTTGTATCGTTCGCTGCTGTGCAAGGACTCTTGTTGTCGACATTGGTGTACGTTATCAGGAATCGCCATTTTAGCCTTTACGGACTACCCGTGGAGACGATGTCAGGATTGACTTTGGCCCTTTTGTTGGTGGCAGGAGCGATATCCGTGCTGTGGGCGGGACGACGAGCAGACCGCACCAAGACGAGGGCGGTGATTGCCGTTCAGGGCTTGGCGGTGATGATCCCTGGGTACCTCGTGCTCGCCGAAACGCATCAGTTATGGGGATTAATCATGGGCCTCATCTTAGTCGGTGCCGGAATGGGGACTGCCAACGTGCCGCTCTTGGCCCTGATTGGCGACTTTGTCGATCGTCAACGGCGTGGCAGCGCGGTCGGCGTGTTGCAGTTGTTTGGTGACGTGGGCGGAGTGCTGGGACCACTCTTGGGAACCCCTCTGGTCTTGGGCATTGGGGCTAGGATTTCATATCTGTCCATGACTGCGATGATTGTTGGAGGCTTGGCCGTCGCCCTAGTCTTGGTACGTGCTGAGCGGTCAGATACTCCCCACCGAGCTTTGTAAACTCGTCGTCGGTCTGATCGCGGAGCTTTTGCTGCCAAATGCGATGGAAGCCTTTACTGTTACAGGAAAACTGACCTAAACTGACTCAGGCTGATTACGGTGGCGCCAGAAATTCAGATAGTCTGCGACGCCCTCGCGGGTTGCTCTGGATCCGCGATGGAAACCACATACTCCGACGTTGAACGCGCAAGTAACCTTAGAACTCCACAAAGAAGAAACCACCGTGACCGAGGTCGCGGCCGAGCACAGCCTTCATCCGAGGCCATGGCATCGCTGGAACCGCCAAGCCTTGGACCAAAGTCTTCACCAACTCACCAAATCCCACGATCTCGAGCGCCAAGATTGCGAACACGAGGAGGAACTCGCCGAACTCAACGCCCAATCGGGAAACTCATCGCTCCGCTCGAGTGGCTTCTGCCAGGGGAGGGGAGTATGAACTTTTAGCGCCTGGATAGGCCGCGAGGCATAGCGGCCAGAATCACTTCCAATAGTTCCTGGGTCTCGTGGCACCCGGCCGCGAGGCAGTGTGTTCAAAGTCAAACGGGCAGAGTCGAGGCGTGGTGATATTTTAGCGGCCAACGGGACACCGGCTGAGATTTTAACTAGCTGCCCTCGCGGCGAGATTCGTCTTTGGGGGTCCTGGATCAATGCGGCCGCCCACCCTAAGACCTCTTTTGAGCCTTGCGAATAGGATAAGGCAAGGCTTTTTTAGATGAGAGCGGTAGGGGGAATGTCCATTGGATCAGAAATACGTTTCCATCGGACGAAGTGATGGGGACCCGCATTTATTGGACCCGGACGGTCGCCGCCTGTTTTTGCGGGGGGTTAACGCCAATGGTCTGATTCAATATGCGTCAGACTATCAGGAGGAAGTGCCTTTGGCCGAAGACGACTTCGTCGAAATGGAAGCCTTGGGTTTGAATTTGCTGAGACTGCCGGTGAGTTGGAGCCGGATCATGCCCGAGCCTGACAATCCTAGCCACGCCTATCTTGAGCACATTCAGGCAGTGATCGCGATGGCCCGAAATCATCGGATATATGTGATAGTCGATTTTCATCAGGATAACTACGCGAGAAATTTGGCCCCGGCTCACGAAAGTGATGGGGCTCCGCTTTGGGCGGTCGTCACGGACTGGCATTGGAACTGGAAGATGAGTGGAAATCCTGCGGTTGAAACAGCTTGGAGCCACTTTTGGCACAATGACCCAGTGCATGGCAAGGGGCTTGAAGATCACTATCTCGATGCGGTGTTATTTGTCGTTAAGGGATTGGTTGGCGAACCGGGAGTGCTTGCCTACGACTTGATGAACGAGCCCGACCCCGGTTGGGCGATACCGGGATATTTTGAGGCCCGCTATCTTTTTCCCTGGTACACGCGAGCGATCGCCCGACTGAGAACCGTGGACTGCCATCATCTGATTTTGTTCGAGCCCTCAGTGATTCGCGATGCCACCAATGTCGCCATCCAATGTTCGCGGCCGTTTTCTAACGACCCGAATCTTATTTATGGACCTCATTGCTATACCGAGGTGGCCTCTTTGCCATTTCGGCCCGTGGGCCGTCGAACCAACCCCTGTCTTTATGCCTGTTACTTGACGGCAGCGATGGAAGCCAAAGGATTTGGAACTCCATGGTTGTTTGGTGAGTTCGGGATTGATGCCACACCGGCGGGCGATGGTTGGATTCAGGATCAGATGCGATTTCAGCATCAATTTGGGGTAGGTGGCGCTTTTTGGGTATGGAAACAACGGCCGGGCTTTTACGGGTGGGGAGTCGTGCATCCCGACGGCAGCTTGCGCACCAAGACCAAAAGAGCTCAAATCTTGGCAGAGCCTCGAGTGCTGGCGATGGGTGGCAGGGTAGAGGGGGTGCGCTACGATGTCGATCGCAAAACCCTGACAGTGCGTGGTCGCCTAGGCCGTGGCGCTCCGGCCGAGGCTGTGTTTTACGCCTCTGGATTTGCTTATGAGTCTCCTCCGGTGTTTGAGGTCATGATGAGTGCGAGAAGGGCTCCGGTGGTATCGACGATTGAACATTTGGCCTATCCTTCGGTACCAGACGTTCATGGATGGCGCATTTTCTTGGATCTCTCTCAAGTCCACGGATGCTACCAAATCGTGATGCGGCCCGGATAGCTGCCACGACCGAGTGAATTGAGTCTCGACGCGAGGCGACGATTAGAGCCAGGATTAACCTCCGAGGCGAGACCGAGCGTCGCGGGATTGACGTCGATGGGGATCGGCTCGCGAAGAAGGACAAAGAGCACTCTCGTCCTGCCCACCATCATCCGCTGTGTAATCTGGCCATGGCTGCCATCAAGCCTGCCCCGGCCAGGAGGCCCAACCCAGCAGCCTTCCTTCCCTCTTGCCACGACTCAGGCAAGGTATCGTGGGCTACTACGTAGAGCATGGCGCCGCTGGCGAAGGCCAGGACAAAAGCGCTGAATGTGGGTGAGATCTTTCCTCCGATCAAAGGGAGCAACGTCCCCAGAGGAGTGACCAAGCTAATCAGCACGGTGAGGCCTAGTATCTTGCGACGAGGCGTCCTGGCGGCATGAAGCGGGGCAGCGATACTCATGCCTTCGGGCATGTTGTGAAGGGCCATCGCGAGTGCAATGACTATTCCCAACTGGGCGTGTACAGCGTCTGCGGCTCCGATAGCCATGCCTTCGGGCAGATCGTGGACGGCAATGGCGAGCGCGACGAATTGTCCTGTATGCTTAAGTCGGCTGTGGTGGTCGAAAGCGCTAGGCTCTCCCTGGCGATGCCGCCAGAGATCGCCGAGAGCCGACATGAGCAAAAGCCCCGAGCTGCATCCCAGCGCAAACCACCACCATCCGCCACTCTTAATGCTAGCGGGTAGCAGTTCGATTGCTACCACAGTGAGCATCACCCCGGAGGCTAGAGCTAAGATGAAGGCCAAAACGGGTTGAGACAATGTTCGAAAATGGAGCACCAAGAGGGCTCCGAACGGCGTGCAGAGCCCAGACAAAAAACTTAGAAACAAAATCGTCCACATCTGGCTGGCCCCCAAACTGCGAAAGCTTGGCTCATCTTATGCGGTGAGGTCCGGGGATAGTCTTTTGCTAATACCTGGGAATTGTCGTATCGTACCCCGCTCGCCGCCACATTTTAACGTTGCACCCGGTCTGCGCGGTGTGAGGGAGTTATGCGCTAGATTCATTGCTCAGGGATAAAAATGTAAAATATGGGTCATCGAACGCATACTAACCAGTCATGAGGTTGCCCATCTGCTCGGCGTCAACATCAAGACCAGCCAACGTTGGGATCGGGAGGGACGACTCAAGCCTGCCGGTCGAACGGCAACGGGCCGCCGCTACTATACGGAAGATCAGATTCGAGTCTTCCGCCATCAACGGCCCGAACCGCCGCAAGTTCGAAAGATCGTTGCCTATTGCCGCGTGAACTGTCAAAGTCAGCGCCCGGACTTAAAGAATCAGCGGCGAATCTTAGAAGAGTGTTGTGCCGCCCGTGGACTCGCTAATGTCGAGTCTGTGGAGGAAGTCGGTGGGGGGGATGAACTTTCATCAAAAAAGGTTTCTCGCCCTGATGAATGCCGTCGAGGCCGGCACCGTAGGTGCCTTTGTGCTGGCGCACGAAGACCGGTTGACCCGGTTTGGCGACGAGTGGTTCGAGCGGTTCTGCCAACAACATGGATGCGAGATTATGGTGCTCAATCAGGAGCATCTATGGCCGGAACAAGAACTCGTTCAGGATTTACTGACCATTACCCATGGTTTTTCGGCACGATTGTACGGATTGCGGAATTACCGCAAAACGTTAAAGGAGGCTCTGCATGCCGACGTTAGCCCACAAGATCCGACTCGATCCGACGCCGGACCAGATTCGGTACTTTAAGCAAGCGGCGGGGACCGCCCGTTTCGTGTGGAATTGGGCGCTGGCCGAATGGAACCGACAATCCGAGGCGAGACAAAAACCCCAAGCCGCTGCCCTGAAGAAGTAGTTTAATGCGCTGAAGTATGAGCAATTTCCCTGGCTGCATGACGTGCATCGGGATGCCCATGCCCAACCGTTCGCCGATTTGGCGGATGCCTGGCAGCGCTTCTTTACGGGACAAAATGATCGTCCGGTGTTTAAGAAAAAGGGGAGAATGCTCGACAGTGTCTATGTGGCGAACGATAAGTTTCAGATCGCCGGACGCCGCCTGAAACTGCCGAAACTAGGCTGGGTGCGCTTGGGGGAATCGTTACGGTTCCCCGGCAAAATCCTGGGTATCCGTGTGGTCCGCGAGGCCGATCACTGGTTTTTAGCGGTATCAGTCAACGTGCCCGATGCCGTCTATTACCAGAGTCGCACGGGCGAGCGTCTCGAAGGGGTGGATGTCGGCGTTAAAACGTTTGCCACGCTTTCCACGGGGGAAAAGCTCGCGGGGCCGAAAGCCCATCGGCGAGCTTTGCACCGCCTAAACAATGCGCCAGCGGGCCATTACCCGGAAAATGCAGGCCGCTAAAGTGAACATAGGCCTGGCTCCCCAAGATCCGCTGCCCAAAGGAACGAGGTGGCCACGCAGCCGAAATTGGGACAAAGCCAAAATTCGTGTCGTCCGGACCCATCTTCGTGTGGCCAACATTCGCCAGGATTTCCTCCACAAAACGTCCACCCGTCTCTGTCGCGAAAACCAGGCGATGGGGATCGAGACCTTATCGGTGCGAGGGATGATGGCGAATCATCGGTTGGCGCGGAGCGTCGCAGACCAGGGATTTGGCCAGTTCTTTGCGCTGTTGCAATACAAAGCTCAACGGTACGGGACGCAATTGGTTGAAGCCGACCGTTGGTTTCCCAACAGTAAACGTTGCTCAACCCCAGGCTGTGGCAAGACCAAGAAGGACCTCACCTTAAAAGATCGCGTGTGGACCTGTCCTTCGTGCCGTATCACCCACGATCGCGACATCAACGCGGCGATTACTCTCAAAGGGCTGGCAACCCCAACTGCTCTACCTGTGGCGACGGTTCCGTCAAAGGACGGGATCGACGGGAAAGTCACGCTTGTCAGATACGGAGCGAGACCCGCTGGCTGACCAGCGGTTTCGGGGCAGGAAGAAGTCGGGGGGCACCATGGCGCACCGATTTTATAGCAGAATGTTGATATCTTGCATCGTGGTTGGCTATGATAGGCAGTGGAGGTGTTGATGGGTGAAGATGAGAATGTTAGGGAGTCAAGGGCTCGAGGTTTCTGCCATGGGCCTCGGGTGTATGGGAATGTCTGACTTTTATAGTGGGCGGGATGACGAAGAGTCGATACGCACCATCCACCGCGCTATTGAGCTCGGAGTGACGTTCCTCGACACCGCAGATATGTATGGCCCATTTACCAATGAAGAATTAGTCGGACGAGCGCTTGCAGGTCGCCGAGGCCAAGTGACCTTAGCCACCAAGTTCGGAAACCAACGATCTCAGGACGGGAAGTTTTTACGGGTTAATGGCACCCCGGAGTATGTGCGCCGGGCGGCTGAGGCATCGCTGACCCGGCTGAAGGTGGACGTGATTGATTTGTATTACCTCCATCGCGTGGATCCCACGGTGCCAATTGAGGAGACGGTGGGGGCCATGGCGGAATTGGTATTAGAGGGCAAGGTGCGTTATTTGGGCCTGTCAGAAGCCAAACCGGAGACCATTCGACGAGCGCATGCGACCCATCCGATTACGGCCCTGCAAACAGAATACTCGTTATGGAGCCGCGAACCCGAAGACGAGATTTTGCCGACGATTCGGGAACTAGGCATCGGTTTTGTCGCCTATAGTCCATTGGGACGGGGATTTCTGACCGGACGCTTTCAACGCTTCCAGGATTTGCCCGAAGACGACTATCGACGCCACCAGCCGCGTTTTCAAGGTGAAAATTTTGATAAGAACTTGAATGTGGTTCGCATCATCGAAGAGATAGCTCGGACCAAGGGAACGACTCCGGCTCCGTTAGCATTGGCTTGGGTGTTGGCTCAGGGCAGAGACATCGTCCCCATTCCCGGCACTAAGCGACGCCGATATCTCGAAGAGAATCTCCAAGCGTTAGAGATAGACTGGACTGCCGACGAAATTCGAAGCATTGAGAAAGCCTTGCCCCAGGGAGTGGCAGTAGGCAATCGCTACCCAGATATGAGTACCGTGAATCGCTAGAGCCAAGCAGACTAAAAGGGCCTGGCTGGCGCGGACATTATGGTCACCGCTTCGCTACGACAGGAAGTGGAAGCGCTCTGAAATGCCTCCCATTGGCCCAATGGCGTTCTTGTAGCGGCTGGCCATGGGGGGCTTGTTGGCATCACATTTACGGACGATTCGGCGAGATCAGCCCAAAGGACTGGGATTCGCTGATTGATACCCCTGAACACCCACGGCATCCGCCCCTCTCAGCATGCTTCGACCGCTGCCTGGATCGCCTCGTTCTCGTCCATCGGCTAGCACCGATAGCCACATCAGTCGCTCAATCCATGAACAAACCTGTTTGCGCGTACCTCACGAACTGTTAGAATTTACCAGGACAGAGGCTGTGGGAAGTTACTGCCGAATCGTGCCCAAATACCGTGAGACTCGACAATCATGTATCGGCGTGCAAGGTGGACAAATGGACCGCCCCGCAGGTGGGAAAGGAATTCAGAAATCTCGCTTGGCGTGACAAGCTGAGGGGATGATGGCGAGTGAACAATCCACACAAGCTTATGAGAAATATTGCGTACCATCCTGCGAAAAAATCTCTAGGCTGACGCCAGTTGACGCGCATTTTATTGTAAATTTGTTAACGATTTACCGAAAGTGAAGCCTCTGAGCGCACATCGGGATGCCATGTGATCGTCGATCCGAGGTAGGCGGCGGCAGCAACGATGGCCAGAGCCGCGGTCCAAAACAGGGTGATGAGGCCGAAAGATCTAACCGCTAGACCGGCAAGAGCCGTACCCAGCGGGAGCGCAGCGCCAAAGATCGTGCCGATGGAAGCGAAGACTCGGCCCAATTGCTGCTCGGGAATGCGTTGTTGCAGCAAGGTAAGAAACAGCGTGTTGATCAGCCCGGTGCCCACACCGAAAACTAGTAAGGCGAAAAAATCGCTCCACAGATGAGGAAACCAGGGAAAAGCGGCGACCGCTAGGGTTAAGACCATACTGAACACCCAGGGCAATCTTCCTGGAAACCGGCGTTGAACGGATGCTGCACCCAGTCCGCCGATAAGGTTGCCTAGCGATTCGGCGAGTACTAACATACTATATCCAAAACTTCCGTGATGTAGTATTTCTTGGGACCAGGCTGCCGTCATCACGAAGAAAGGAGCGTAGGCTAAGTTCATCAGCGCCACTCCTGGCAAGATCCAACGAATCATTGGCCATTGCCATAACGTGACGATCCCTTCCAGGGTGTCATTGAACCAATTGCCGATCCGATAGGATTGAAGGTTAACAGAGGTGCGGGAGCTTGGTGGAATCCGCAATACCAATAGCGTGCTGACGGACACTAAGAATGTCAGGGAATCAAAGCCGAAGACGACGACCACACCCACGGATGCGATGATGATCGAGCCCAAAAGCGCTCCAAAACTTTGCGCAAACTGGCCGGACCCTTGCAGCCAGCCATTCGCACTAACCAAGTCTTCTTCGGGAACCAGGCTGGGTAAGATGGCATTGCTCGCCGGCCAAAACAGATTGCCTCCAATACTGACTAAGCACACCACCGCAGCGATTAACCAAAGGTTGACCATATGCATTGCAACCATCAGGGTGACTCCGACCACCAAGAAAAATCGTATACTGTCCGTCAGCCAGAGCAGTCGGCGACGGTCCACGATATCGACAATGGCTCCGGTTAAAAAGCCAGCGAGGCTGGGTATAGTCATCGCGAACCCGAGCCAGGCGACTTTGGCCGGGGAGTGTGTGGACGATTGAACGTACCAAAACAGGGCTAAGACAAATAAACTATTGCCGATATTCGAGGTGAGTTGACCACCAAACAGCCAGCGGAAATTTCGATGTTTCAGAGCGTTGTTCATGCGACTCCTTCGTGGGTCAGAGTATGAAGACCATTGCCAATTTAACCTATAATACTTGAGCCCATTATACTTGATAGTAGTGGGCAGCCGCACCAACCGTTGATTGCTGAGAAGGTCCCCATGCCCTTTACCGTCGGGGCATAGGAACCTTCTCAGATAGGGAAGCGGGAGTCTAGTGATTAGCCACGGATGAATCAAGCTCACCTGTGGAGCCAGAAGCCAGGATGTATCTATTCGGAGCCGTTTTTGAAGGTGGCGATGACGGGCACCTAAAGATCTTGCACGAAAGAATTTAAACTCGGTGGTGCGCGCCTCACTCTAAAGCGCGGCTACCAATTCCGAGGGCACGTCAAAAGTCAGTGGCATCATCGGACGCATGCCCATGTCGCCAGGTTAGGCATTTTACGCGTATTTGTTCTTAGTGTGCCGGGAACAATGGACTCGATTGATTGCCTCGGATCCGGTAAGCGATGAACATGCAAGAGGCTTTGGACGGGTTGAAAGGCGTATTGAATTTGTCAGCGTACGACATCGAATGAGAATCTCTTTCGCTTCCAACAAGGTGGAGCGGAGGGTGTGGCCATGCCCTCGCGCGCTGGCAGAGGGTTGAGACGGCGGCCTTAGATGCGTCTCTAGCCTATTCTCCTTTATTGAGACGACCGAATGCGGTGACTTCAGTGACGCCACCGCATAGAACGTGTCCAATTATTGTTGCTCTGGGGGTGGAACCATGAGTGGGCCGTTTGGATTGACAATCGCTTGAGTTTTGCTACCATAAATAACAACGTTTGCGATCTATTTGCGATCGGTTAGAATTTTTGCGGAAACGAGATAAACTAAAGGAGAGCGAAATCATATGGCCAAGGTATTTCCTGCCCCAACGACTCCCGGATATCATTCGGTGATCGACGCCAAGACCTGTCCCGAACTCGAGTATTGTCAATTGGGTCTTTTAGACTTGAAGGCCGGTCAAAGTTATCATGGTCAAACAGGCCCTCATGAGTGGGCGTTGGTGGTGCTTGAGGGTAGTGTACGAATTTCCGTAGGAGACACGACGTGGGACCACGTGGGTCAGCGTAAGAATGTGTTTGATGGCAAAGCGGCTTCGGTTTATGTACCGATAGACAGCGAGTATACGGTGGCGGCTGTGACGGAGAACGCCAAGGTCGCTGTGGCCGGAGTCAAGGCGGAAGAAAAGCATGCGCCCTTTTTAATCTCCGAAGATGACGTCTTGGCGCAACATCGGGGCAAAAAGACGTGGCAGCGTGACGTATATGACATTATTGGTGATAACGGCGATGGTAGGGTTCACCGCATTGTGATTGGCGAGACCTACGGCGATGCGGGGGCATGGTCAAGCTATCCTCCGCACAAGCATGATGAGGTCCGGGACGGCGAAACGTCGATGGAAGAGGTGTATCTCTTTCAACTCGATCCCGTCAACGGGTTTGCCATCCAGTTGCTTTATACCGAAGACCGCTCGATCGATGAAGCGCATATCGTTCGTCAAGGCGATAGCTTCGGTATCAAAAAAGGGTATCATCCGGTGGTCAGTGCGGGAGGATATCGAGTCTATTATCTCTGGTTTATGGGTGGAGCGCATGGTCGGCGATTAATGCCTTATACCGAGCAACAACATCGTTGGCTCGACGCCTAAGCGACGGACGATCGGGAACCGGTTGGGACGTAGTCCGAAACGGTCGTAGCCAGGTCACAGCGGCAGGCTGAAGGAAGATTTTGAAGGCCTGCCGCTCTTGGTGACCAATCGGCGGTGTTTATTCGCGTGATGGGTATTGGACGGACATGGGAGAGGTTGAAAACGAGTTCGCTCGCCAGGTACCGGGGCCCTGCCTAATTCCAACCCTTTGTAAGGCGGCTCTCTGGTCAACGAAAGAAAATGAATGGTCCGGGTCGGCCAGACAGTAGAGGGTTTTGGGGTTGGATTAACGCGACCCTTTGAGAGGGTCGGCGGCTTCGCCATGAATCGTCGGAGGGCTTAATCACGGGTGGACTGTGTCCCACTGCAGTGGCAGTTATCGCCCGCAAGAGGCTCTCGCGGCAAATCGGAGCTAAAAGGGCCTATCGTCAGCTATTTGACCGGACCCGTTGTCAGTTAAGCTTTCGGTCGCAAACGTATCGCGTTGTTGCGTAGCCCGGTGGAGACCTCTTTCGGGCGTGCTCCGCCATAACCAAGGATCATCTGAGATATATAGGGTGTGCGGGTCGTAGGTTCCGTTTTAGGCAACCCGCCAGAGTGTTTGGGGAGCATTAGGCAGCCAGGTGTTGAGATGTGCACAGGTTTGGGTACAACCCCTCCAATGTAACCCGCGCGCAGTATCGTTAAGACCCATTAATTAAGAAAGGCAGGAGCCATAATGACGAGTGATCCCAGACGGCTCAAACGGGATGGGATGGATCCGAGTGTGGTAGCGCCAGATCCGACCCAATATCCGGAGCGCGTCCTTCAAATCGGCGAGGGTAGATTTCTTCGAGGGTTTGCCGATTGGCTGATTCAACAATTGAATCAGCGAGAAGTCTTTCAGGGGCGAGTGGTGGTGATAGCGCCGAGAGCCAGCGGAGGCGAGAATATTCGAAAACTCCGCGAGCAGGATGGACGGTTTACGGTCAAATTGCAAGGCCTGGACGAAGGCCGGATTGTCGATCGAGACGAGGTTATTACCGTGGTCAGCCGTGCTTTAGATCCTGTCAGCGAATGGAGTACCGTCTTAAGCACTGCGGAAAATGCAGAGATGGCTCTGGTCATTTCAAATACCACCGAGGCTGGAATTGAGTACCGACCCGAAGTATTTGAGACCGGGCGGTGTCCCACCTCCTTTCCCGCGAAACTAGCGGCGTATCTTTACCATCGCTACCAATATTTTTTCGGCGACCCAACCCGGGGAATGACCGTATTGCCCACCGAATTGGTGGAGAAAAACGGAGACCAATTGCGGTCTATCGTGCGTCACCACGCCCAAGATTGGGAATTACCTATTTCATTTATCGATTGGCTGATGACGGCCAATCGCTTTTGCAATACGCTGGTCGATCGGATTGTGACGGGCTACCCCGAAGGAACCGATGCCCAAACGCTAGCCCAACGGCTAGGGTATTTAGACGCCTTTTATACGGTGGCTGAACCGTTTTATTTATGGGCCATTGAGGCAGATGCGCGTTTGCGAAGTTTGTGGCCTGCCGATCGCCTTCCGCAGGGCATTCGTTTTGTCGAGGACGTGACGCCCTTTCAACTGACCAAAGTTCGGATTTTGAATGGGGCTCATACCGCGCTCTATCCACTGGCTTGTCTGGCGGGGATCTCAACCGTGGCCGAAGCCATGAATGACAAGGTATTGGGGCCTTTTGTCGAACACTTGGTGATGGATGAAATTATTCAAGCGCTTGCTGACCCCTGGCCCGGTTCGCAAGAGAGCACAATGGCTGCCAGCGAGCCCGCCGAAGAGGACGGCTCAGATGAGGCCATGGACCAGCCGTTGGCCCTACCGGTGTTGCAGGCATACGCCGAGACCACCTTTGAAAGGTTTCGTAATCCCTTCTTGCACCATCAGGTGTCGGCGTTAGGGCTCAACAACCAGGCAAAGATTCGAGCCCGTTTGCTGGGAACCGTTCATGATTATGCCGATCGATTCGGTTCGGCACCCCCGAGGTTGGCCCTATCGCTTGCCGCGCATTGGATCGTGGCTCAAGATACCGACGAGGTGTCGAAGGGTGGCCAGACGGTCCCCCGCGCCAGCCAATTAGTAGCGACGATGGAGGAGGAGGGCGCTCGGAGGGTTGTCGACCCGGTTGCTCTTTGGCTTGCTCAGGCCGCAGTGTGGGGAGAAGACTTGACGAATGTAGCAGGCCTGCTTGACCAAGTAGTGGCTGGTGTCCAAGCCATCAGGCAAAATGGAGTAGAGACGGCGATACAGACCATATTTTCGATATAGTATACTGAGTGTAGTTTCGTTAAGCGCGTTATTCAAAAGTGGGAAGCAAGCATTTCAGGAAAGGCGGTTTCGTGTGGTGGTGACCATAAAGGATATTGCAGGGTTGGCCGGAGTCAGTTACAGCACGGTCTCCAAGGCCTTGAATGACAGCCCGCTGGTCAAACCTGAAACCAAAAAACGCATTCTGGAGATTGCTAAAAGCCAAGGCTATCAAAGAAATCTCTTGGCCCGCCACTTAGTTTCGGGAAGGACTCGCTTGATTGGGTTGGTGTTGGACGACGTTAGCAATCCGACCTTTTCCACCTTAGCCAAATACCTGCATCGTGCGTTGCGGGAACGAGACTATCGCATGATCTTGGCCATTTCTGGCGACGAGGCGGAGCTATTAAACCAACTGCGAGTCGACGGGTTGATCTTGTGGAGCGATGTGGTCCGCACCCATCCCATGTTGTTGGATGAGGTGAAGACGTGGAATACCAATGCCCTGGTGTTGGGCGCGGATGAAGCTTTGCCTTTGCCATCGCTGCAATTCGATCGCCGAGCTGGAATCTCCGAAGCCGTTCAATATCTGCAATCGTTTGGCCACCAGCATATCGGATTTGTCGGCAATTCCCAAGAAATTAAAGTTCGAGCCTTCATGGAAGCTCTGGTACGGTTGGGCTTGGAAATGTCTCCCGACTATTTATTCTCTTCTGAGCCCACTTTTGAAGGCGGGTATCGCGCCCTCCGCTACGCCCGTCCCGATAAGCTCTTGCCTACTGCCTTCGTGGGATTGAATAACTTGGTCACTAAAGGTGCGCTGAGAGCCTTGCTTGAAATGGGATATGGAGTACCCAGTGATGTCTCCTTGGTGGGGTACGACAACTTACCCGATATGCAGTTCGCGGAGGTCCCGGTGACGACCGTAGGTCCTGTTTTAGAGGAGGTGGCGGACGTCACCGCTGACGCCATTATCGCCCTCATCGAGGGACGCGAACGTCAACCCATTGAGGTGTTTGCCCCGGTTTTAATCCCCCGGGCGTCGGTGATGGAATGTAAAGCGGTGGTCAACAAAGGCCCTTGACGACATTTTAGGACGTTTGGCGTCGAATGGGAGTCGACGACGCCCGTTAGGAGGCGATGTAAATGAGAGCGAGCCTTCACTACGATACTGTCAACTATATTTTCGGCACTAAAGAATTGAAACGTACTCCTTGATCAAGAAGGCTATGGCACTCAAACCTGGTCGGCGCCAGTATCAGATCTTTAATGCCGAGTATATAGTCCATTGCTTCTGGCATAGATTTGCGCGACTAGACGTTAGTCAATGACCCCCACCTGAGCCTCCGGCCCGAGGTGGGGGCTTGTGAAGAGACTTTCACGACGCAAGCATTGTACTAGACCCTTTTCATCGGCCCGTCGGGACCAACGCCACGGAATCTTTCCCAAGTTCCGCGATCCGAAGGGGCGCGAGTGCCCGCGTCCGGTTCAGCCCTGGCTGGACGACACACCCCGGCGTCGCACGGTCGATGGGACGTGGCATCGTCCGCACACACTTCGCAAGCAGGAGGATTATCCTCATGAGAATTGCGGTCGTTTCTATGCACGGCACCCCCCTGAGTCCGACGACTCCTGCGAAAGCGCGCAAGCTGATCCAAAGCGGAGGCGCGATTCCCAACCGGGATACGCTCGGTACGTTTTACCTCCAACTCACCACTCCGACCGGCGAGACCATTGCGCATGAGACCAGCGTCGGGATCGATCCCGGCACACGGGACTCTGGTGTCGGTGTGCAACCCCCCCCAAGGCACCCTATGGATAGGGCACTTGGTGTTAGCGTTCTCCGTTGTCAAGCAAGCCATGAAACGCCGATGGCGCTCGCGTCGGTTTCGTCGTTATCGCAAAACGCCCCAACGCCCGATGCGCTTTCTGCATCGGACCGGGCATAAGATTCCGCCCAGCATTAAAGCCAACCGCGAACTCGAATGGCGGGTGCTTCAGGAACTCCGCAAGATTTGTCCGATTACCCATGTGGTTTATGAAGTCGTCAAAGCCAGGGGCACCAAGTCCTTCAGTCCCGTCATGGTTGGTCAACAATGGCAAATGGACCGATTCGCCGTCCTCTTGCCGCTCGAACCCCGGCACGGTTGGGAAACCGCCCAGGTGCGGTTGGCGCTAGGTCTGCACAAAACCCCCAAAAAAGCCGAACGCTCGCCGGCCAGCCATGCCGTCGATAGCGGCAGCCTGATATCCG
>DAHXNH010000262.1 GCA_027365485.1 Clostridiales bacterium | reverse complement strand
CACCGTCCAAACCGGCATTCGTTTTCTCGACAACGTCGTCGATGCCACGCCCTACTTCTACGAAGAAAATCGCGCCAATCAGCAACGTGAACGTCGCATTGGTCTCGGGACGATGGGCCTTGGGGAGTTGTTGATCCGTCTCGGCTATCGCTACGGCAGTCCCGAATCCCTCGCCTTCATCGATGGACTCTTCGGATTCATTGCCCAAGAAGCTTATCTGTACGACACCGTGTTGGCCAAGGAAAAGGGAACCTTTCCGGCCTTTGACGCCGAGAAACTCCTTCAAAGCGGGTTTATGCAACGCCTGCCCGAAACCGTGCGAGATGCCATTCGCCAACACGGTTTGCGCAATGTTACCTTGCTCACCCAGGCACCCACCGGCACCGTGGGGACTATGGTCGGTACCAGCACGGGCATTGAACCGTTTTATGCCCTGACCTATTTTCGTCAATCCCGCCTCGGTTTTGATCAACAGTACGTCGACGTGGCGCGAGAATGGCTTGACACCCACCCCGGCGAATCCCTGCCGAACTACTTCGTCGGAGCGATGGATCTCACTCCCGAAGAGCACGTGCAAGTGCAAGCCGCCATTCAAGTGTGGACCGATAGTTCGATTTCCAAGACGGCCAACGCACCGAGCACGTATACCGTCGAAGATACCGCGCGATTGTACGAGCTCGCCTATGACCTCGGGTGCAAAGGCGTGACGATCTATCGCGACCAATCTCGGCAAGAGCAAGTCCTGCATCTCACATCGGATGCTGATGAGTCCACGGAACCTTCGGTAGTGCCGCTCGACAACGTATCCGATCCGACCAGTCTTGCCATTCTTCCCGTGCCTAGTACCATTACGGGCACGACCTATCGTAAGGAAACGCCCGCAGGAACGGCCCGGGTGGTCATTAACACGGCAGACGGCTCGCCATTCGAAGTGTTCTTACTCCTAGGCCGAGCGGGCTCGGAAGTGCAATCGTTTATGGAAGCCCTGGGACGGATCATCAGTCTCCATTTACGCACCCCAGGCCCGGTTCCTGCTACTCAACGTCTGGCGCACATCGCAGACCAATTACGGGGTATCGGCGGGGCCAATCAAATGGGGTTCGGGCCCCAACGCGTCTTGAGTGTGGTCGACGCCATTGGCCAAGTCTTGCAACACGCCCAATCGACGGAATCCCCCGCCGATCGGGAATCCGCTGTCGATCCCTCTCCATCCGATACCACCCTGGCCGTGACGGCAGATCAACCGCCGTCGCATTCGACTGTTTATGATTTATGTCCACAATGTTCAGCAATGTCTCTTGTATATGAGGAAGGTTGCCAACATTGCGTAGCGTGTGGGTATTCGAAGTGCTGATCTGCGCCCACTTCGTGGTCGCCTTGAAATATCGTAGAATCTTGCCACCCTGGAGAAGCCTTGAGCTCCTCCAGGGATTCTCTAAACATGAAGGAGACGAAATCATGGCCACCCGCTCAATCCCCGCCTGCGTCACGATCCTCCACGATCCGGGTACTGAATCCTGGACTTTGCACTGTACTCAGTGCAATGCGTCGTGGGAAGTGCTGAACAACCCGTCGTTGCAACTGGCGACCCAGGGACATCCCAATTTCTGTGCAGACCCCCTCGAGGAGTCCGATGGTTCGACGACTTCCCGTTTCATCCAGAGAGCTTAATTCGACGAAAGGGCTCGCGGTCACCATAACATCCTACCTAAAAGGAGAGATAAAATCTTCAAACTTAATAAAACCAATATCTCTCTCAGAAAGTACGGGACTTTTGCCCTCCGGGACATCCAGAGGTTAATCTCCTCAGGATTGATTTTAATTCCTGCTGGAACTCCGGATAATGTAAAACCAACGGAAGGTCCATGCGATGAACCAAAGATTGAAAGCGATAGCGCATCCTTGAAGGTAAAGC
>DAHXNH010000239.1 GCA_027365485.1 Clostridiales bacterium | reverse complement strand
GGAGATTGTTAAGGACTTTTCCGCTCTTTATCCAGTTCGCCTGTTCCCAGATCACCCTTTTGCCGTCTGGGAACAGTGGGCCTGGCCCCATGCACTCCGTCGCGACCGGGCAGAGGTGACTCATGGGACCGCCAACATTGGCCCCTTACTGTGGCACGGAAAGATCGTCCTCACGGTTCATGATGTGATTGAATGGCATCGTGGGACAGCATTCCCCTCATCGATTGCATTCCGTCACCGTCTTAGTCGGCTGTATCGGATGAACACGTTGAAGCGTTTGGTAAGGCGGGCCGACGCTATTTTGACGGTGTCCGATCATGCTCAGGGCGACATTTCCAAGACCTTGAAGATTTCGAGGCAGAGGATTCGAGTCACTCCTCTGGCTTCCAAAATCAGCCCGATGGCGCCGAATTATCGAAAAGACGGATATTTTTTAGTGTTGGGTGCGCTCGATCCCCGAAAGAATCTTGAGGGAGTACTGCGTGCCTTCGCAAAATGCCAATTTAAAGAGGTGCGCCTCAAGGTAGTAGGGTTGGAACCCAGTGCTGTCAAGTCCGCTCGTGCATTAGTGACCCAGTATCGTCTTGATGGGCGAGTAGATCTTCAAGAGATGATTTCTGACGAAGCACTCCATGCTCTCTATAAAAAGGCCATGGGATTTCTTTATCTCAGTCTTTATGAGGGGTTTGGGCTGCCGGTGCTAGAAGCCATGGCCCTTGGCTGTCCAGTCATCGGTAGTAACCGGACGGCCGTTCGCGATGTGGTGGGAGTCGATGGCTTGTTGGTCGATCCTCAAAACTTTGAAGAGGTGGCTCTGGCCATGGACCGGCTTGTCCGGTATGAAAGCTTGCGGGGTATATTGATCCAACGTGGGCTTAAAAGTGCCGAGTATTATAGTTGGGAGAAGACTGCTATCGCTACCCACGAGGTATTTGAGGAAGTGTTGAGGGCGAAGTCGTGAAGGTGCTTGTTGTGGCCGATCAATGGCCATGGCCACCGCACCAAGGGGATAGGGTGAGGCTTGCGGCGGTCTGCGAAGTGCTCTCAGACAAGCACCAAGTAACGGTCTTGGGAACACCTAGCGAACGGGAACCTACGGGCAAAGCCAACCTAAGCGCAATGCCTCTTAAGGTCTCGAAGCGTTCCATAAATTTGATCCGATTTCCCACCGTGCCGATTGCGGTGGCACTACGGATGAATCGAGAGATCCGACGGACGGTGACCACTCTTTCCCTGGAGTACGACCGCATCCTTTTTTATCATCTTAAGACGACGGCCTGGTTGGACCCGTCCGTGCCCAGCGCTAAAGTGCTAATCGATTTGACCGATTCTCTTGGGCTATATTATCGGCGTCGCTCTGGGTTTATCTGGTACCTCGAGGCCTCAAGAGTCCTGCGTTGGGAACGACACCTTGCCCAACACTATGCGGTGTCTGTCTGTTCGGAGCATGATCGGTTGGCGATCGATCCAGATGAACGATATGGCATCACCATTTCTCCGAATGGATACTGGCAGCCGCCATCTTGGGAGCGTCTGCCTGAGCCGAGTTCAGTGATCGTGGTTGGGAACTGGAATTACTACCCTAATCGCTCGGGATTATCGAAGTTTCTTGACGAGGTTTGGAATCGCGTCAGGGGAAAAAACAAAAAAGCCATACTCTTCGTGGTTGGACGGGGGCAAAACCCGGTACGGCACCCAATCGAAGGGGTGCATTGGATAGGAGAAGTCGATGACTTGGGCCTTTGGTACCGTAAGGCATGGTTGGCCGTAGGTCCCGTGTATGTGGGCGCTGGAATGAAGACTAAGATTGTTGAAGCACTCTTTTATGGTGTCCCGGTGGTAGCGACGCGCTTCGCCACGGAAGGGATTGAGCCCAACCCTATGTTGTTGTCGGTTCCTGACGATGGTCCAGAAGCATTCGCGAATGCGATTTTAACGGAGTTCACTCAAAGGCGGCTGTGGACAGAACCCCTTCGTACTGAGTTTATTCGGCGCAACAGCTGGAAGTCTACGTTGGCTCCGTTGGTGAGCGTGATGGACCGGGGTGAGAGATCGTGAAAATTGTCCAAGTCATCACATCCGCAGAATGGGGTGGAGCGCAGAGGCACGTTTACGACTTATGTCGAGAATTGCGCCAGATGGGCCACGACGCTATCGTTCTCTATGGGGTTGAAGGAAGGCTCCATGAGTTGCTGGTGGAAGCCAACACACCCGTATACCAAGTGCCTTGGCTTACGCGAAATATCCGACCATTGCATGACATCCGCGCGTTGTCTGCCATTCGACGGCAGATCGAAGCGTTTGACCCGGATATCGTGCATGCCCATAGTCCGAAAGCAGGCGTCTTGGTTCGGATGGCAATGCGCAAAAGCTCAGTATCTGTGATCTATACGATTCATGGACTGGCCTACTTGGACAGTCGGATGCCATCATGGAAAAAATTTGTGTATCGTACTATAGAGTGGAAGATGCTTCCTTTTGCTCAAGGCACGATTGCGGTATCCCAGAGGGATTTAGATGACTTAATTGGCCGGGGTGGGAATAACGTGACTCACTTGGTTCACATTCCGAATGGCATCGAACCTTTTTCTCAATCGATACCCCTCCCGGATGCTCCGGTCATTGGTACCATTACTCGCTTGGCTCCGCAAAAAGCACTAGACGTCTTACTGACCGCAGTGGCGGAGGTTCGACAAGTCGTTCCTAATGTACAGTTGATTGTGGTAGGTGACGGCCCATTGCGAATACAACTAGAACATCAGGCGAGGGAATTGGGTATCGATGACATCACATGGTTCGCAGGTTTTCAGACGAATGTTGTCGAATGGTTGGCAAGGATGCGCGTATTTGCTTTGACTTCGGTCAAAGAAGGGATGCCGTACGCACTCTTGGAAGCGATTGCATCGGGTCGAGTCGTGGTTGCCAATGATATTGGCACGTTGCCTGAGAACTTGAAAGACGAGGGTGTGATAACGGTGCCGATCGGCGATCGAGAGGCTCTAATAAGAGGTCTCATCAAGGGAGTCACGGAGCATGGTTCCATTCCGACGCGAGTTGTCACAACGCCACATGCGATGGCTAAGCAAGTGCTTGAAGTGTACCGGCAGGCTCTTGAAATCTGATGTAACCTAGCTTCCGCATATCAACGTTTCATAAATCAGTGATTTTGGGGGTCGGATGCATCGCAATGTTGTCAGGCAAGGTTCCGTCAAAGTGTTTATCTTGCAATTGCGGCTATTTGACTTTGGGGTCGGAACGGGGGAGGGCTGTAGTGGTAGTGAGGTCCGGTGGTCTGTGCGTTGAGAGCATAGCAAAGTGCCCGCCGCGCTGCCGGGACAATGAAAGCCACGATGGATGAAGTCGACGAAGGAGCTAGCTCAAGAGTAAGGGACACACTTGGTCCGGCCGACGTCCAAGATGTTCGAGTGTGCGTTGGATATTGGGTAATTTCATACGTCGGATTAAGCCGATGGCGATATTGCGGAGTGTCGCCATGGCTTGCGGACCGGACCCGGTCCGGATCTGACTTCGGTCTTCATCAAAGGCCGTGTCTCGAACATAATGCAACCGGGTTTCAATTCGCCAATGCCCGCCCACGAGCTTCCCGATTCGCTGGCTCGAAGCGAATTTCGGCCGCAAATCGGTCACGCCGAAGGCGACTTCATCGCGGGGGTGTTCACCCAAAAGGTCCGTCACGTGGCGGTGAATTCGAAATATCTGGCCCACATAGGGCCAGTCCAGATACGTATTGAGCGCGGTCGACGTGCGCACGACCCGTTGTTCGATGCGATTATGCCCTTTATTGAGGGTGACCATCGGCCGCGAATAGTCTTCCAAGGGCACTGCCTCGATAGCTTCGTATAAGCTGGGTTGGTTCTTTGTAACTATTTGGTGGCGTTGTCAATAGGAGACCTGAAGTATTTTTGGATTTGACCCCTCCCTTGGCTCACCTTCTGAGGGTGAGCCAAGGGAGATCAGGTACTTCGAGCGGTGCCGCCCGGTATACCGGGTATACAAGATGGATGCGCTCCTCTTTCCCTGTGTCTCGGGAATGTATGACAAGTCATTGCTGGTGACTTGTCATACATTCCGGTCCCTGCTCCAGGGTGGCGGCGATCCCTGCCCGTCGTCGGCACCTCCCCTAGGGGGGCGGCACCGGGGCGTCCACCCCAGCCTACGCATCAAAGCCATTGTAATAGTAGGCCAACCGCACTTTGACCACATTGAGGGCTCCCTCGGTGCCCCACTGACCCACATTGATCCGTAGGTTTACCGTCCGCATCAGCCGCTCGACTCGGCTTTGCGTTCGCCCGGCTAAGCGATGCGTCATGGCGGTAAACAGATCCGCCTGCGCATTTTCCAGGTACGTGGCTGCAGCTTGACACCCGTGCTCTCGACAATAGGCAATCAACGCCACCAAGCGTTCCCGCTTGGTGGCCACCCACGCCTGCATGATGGCTTCGTCGTCGAGATCGGTCCGAATCGCGCAAATGTCGAAAATGTGGCTCATGATGTGCCGCCATTCCGGACTCTGGCGGGCCACGTGCCGCCGATCCCTCCACAACGCAAACTTCAATTGATGGGGAATGTGCCACAGACACCGCTGCACGAGCACTTGGACGTGGCCTTTGAGCCCGTCGAGAATGCTCGCGTCGCCATCCAGGACGAGCAGAAACTGCTTGAACGTCTTCCAGGCCGCCCAACTGGGCTGAAACACCCGATTCCAGCCGCCATGGTAGCTGCCGATGCCGAGCCCGGCGACCCGAATGCCCCCACTCTTCCGATATTGTACGAACACCTTCAATTCCTGCCCGCGTTTGCCGGCCCCCCGAATGGGTACGCCCGTGCCATCAGCCTCGCCCCGCGCCGCCTCGTCCGGGTCGACCGCGAAGGCCAACTCCCGGGCCGTCTTTTGGACGGCCTTCCAGATCGTCATCTTATCGACGGTCCAGCCGAAGGTGCTGATGATCTTGGCCCCCACCCGATAGGACGCCAGCGCCCCGACCAAGCCCAGCTTCCGGTATACGGCCTTCGGAATCCGCTCCTGGCGCTCCATCCCCAAGAGCCGGCGGGTGAGATAGAACTTGTGTCCACAGGCGGAGCA
>DAHXNH010000187.1 GCA_027365485.1 Clostridiales bacterium | reverse complement strand
AGCTCATCACGCGGACCATCGAGTGACCCTGAGTAGTGATCCCAACGCGCCTAAGGTGTTTCATTGGATGAATACGGTCATTAGTCTCGCGAAAACGTTTATTGATGGCACCTATCACGGGCGCGGACGACCCCCGGAAGTCCCTGACGAGGGACGCGCCCGACGGCAACTGTATTTGGAAGAGTTTACCTATCGATTTAATCGTCGGCACATGGGAACTCGCATTGCGGACCGTTTACTCATGGCCTGTGTGAACAGCCAACCCCATCCCTACGGCGAATAGGACCATGAAGGCTCTCCAGGAGCCAGCCGATCCCAAACGAAGGAAAAATCAGGTCAGCGAGGGCGAAACGCTCGAGGCTCGTAGGTAGCGCGTCCATCAAAATGGCGTCAATCCGGGCTTTTTTCCGCTGGCAAAAGATCCCTGGTTTTTTGCGGTCTTTTCCTCCTATACCGTTTCACTTTTTTTCAAGTTTTGCTGATCGGCGCAAAATCGATAGGATCGGCAGGCATACCTGGGCAGAAAATCGCTTCCATAAAATAATCTGGTGGAGGCTCATCCCTAGAACCTGACTGATCTGTGTATGCATGAACTAGAATAGCGGGCCCTGGCCGCATAACACAAAGTGCGTAAGAACCTCAAGAATTGTGCTCCGGTACCACGATTAATTTTGTGGTACCGGTTTTTATCTCCGCTACCACTGTCTATTTTGCTTTAACAAATCCTGTTTGAGGAAAACAATTATCTATTCTGACACGCCTAAAAACAGGCGATTTTTGTTGGGTACGCGAGGGGCAGAGAAAAATAATTACTTATCGTGGTCCGATTTTCCGTATCGTTCCCCTACGCCTGAGAACAAATAATTATCTAAACTGGGGAGCCTATCGTCAACAAAATAATGACTCGGTGTGACGGAGCCCCCATCACCACATGGCCGCCAGGCTGCAGTCATTCGGTTATTTTCATCTAGATTATCATGCCACAAATCATCGTGGTATGACTTGACTCCTCTGATAGCACAGATGGAACAATAGTAATACAATGAGCACGAGGTGATACGTCGATGACTATGTCGCACGTTGGTCAAAAGGGTCAGGTAGTTCTACCGAAGGAACTTCGCGATGTGCTCGGGATTGGTCCAGGTGACCGGATCGTATTTGACGTTCAAGACGGAAAGGTAGTCCTGACTCCCGTGCCTGCCCGCACCACGTCCGATCTCCTTGGTATTCTTCGGATGCCCAAGCCGGTGAATGTAAAGGAGGCGCGTCAGGACTATCAGAACCACTTGGTCGACAAGCTAAAAGAAGGTCAACCTGATGCGTGAGAAGGCTCGCCGTGCTCATGTTGACGCTAATGTGATCCTGCGCCTTCTCTTAGGCGAACCGGAGGACCAGGCCCTCTCTTCAAAGGCGATATTCGACCGGGCGTCGCGAGCAGAACTAACCGCGGTAATCCATCCGGTCGTATGCGCCGAGGTGATTTACGTTCTCACGTCGCCTAGGCTGGCAGCTTATCCACGGCGACAGGTGGCAGACGTCCTACGTGGTTTTTTTGCATTGGAGGGGGTAGAGGTTGTAGACCTCGACGTGGTACTTAAAGCGCTCCGACAATTTGAGGAAACAAATCTCGACTGGGTGGACTGTCTTCTGCTCGCATATTCGCCGGAAATCCCCGTCTACACCTTCGACCAAGCCATGGTGACTGCAGGAGGAGTTCACCCTAATCACGCCGACTGACGTCGTCAGTTAGAGCGAAGATCCGATTCCATGCAAGGAGATCACGACTTTCGTCGACGGTCAAAGGATGCAGAGCAGTCATCCAGCGACATGCCTTTGACATTTTATTCCACAATTCCTGCCGTCACCAAAAGTGACCAAGAGCCATTTCCTCTTAACCAAATACACGGTTCCAAGTTACCCGGGTAGAGTTGCTGGCGCAAAGCCGTGTCGCTTAGGCTAGTGTGACTGGGTACCTATACTGCGCGCGGGTCATAGTTTTCGTTTTTGGGAGAACGCCATCGTGTTGAAAAACCATTGTGCAGCAAGGTGTTGAGATGCCCACAGCCTTGCCATCAAACCGTCAAATGTGACCCGCTTGCAGTATATGACAAAAATTAGCTAACCAGCTCCACCAGAAACCCAGTCCCCAGGCTATGGATGTTAAGGGAGCACCTCATTCGAGCAGGCTCCCTGTCTAGCTATTTTTTGTCGAGCTTAGCTAATTTTTTCTCCGAACAAAAAACCCGGCGTCCTTGATAAACGGAAGGGTCACGGAGTTATAATCGAAGTCCAACATGCCGAGAGCAATAAGGTCGGGTTCCCCAATCCTCACGATAAATGTTGGAAAGTTTGTCGCCTGATGACCCAGGGACTGAACACTCATCGGCACGTCCGTGACCGGCCAGCGCTCGACCATGCGATAGAGGGGGGACTTGCCGCCGGGAATATCCAGCACTAACACCAGCAGCCGTTCCCCGGGCGAGAGATGGCCCAGCCGCGCGTCCCAGTGCACGGTCTGATTAATGGCCTCGACGAGGCCGATGTCTTGGGCCAATTGGCGAAACAGCGGCAGGGCGCCGACCACCCGCCCCGGCGGGGTTAAGAGTCTCATGTCGATTAAGGTTCGACGTTCGGAGTCCTATTCCCTTGCGAAATATTCCGAATTTATATCATGAAGATTGGAACTTTTTAGGTGCGGGAAACGAGATAATGGTTCAAAGAATTGAAGAGTGTTTTGAATGAGGTGAAGCCGATAATGAGCAGGCATCTCCCGATCCTGCGGTGAATAGAGGGGGGCATACTTTAATAATTGCCCGGCCTCTTCCTCAGACCATATGAGAGGCAAAGCTTCGATGAAAGGATTTCCCTGGTAGACGGCAATCGGCGGAGTCTGATACTCCGCGTCCATGCGAAGTCCCTGTCCGACCAAAATCCTTGGTTCATCGCTCATTGAGGTTTCTCCTCTCGATGTCGCAGTTTTCGTAGCACGGCCATGCGATTAGGCGGAGGCACGTAGGCGTCCTCATCCGACTGTTCTTCCGACCTGTCAGGTTTCACGTCCTCTTGGCCAAGACGCCAACCTTGGGCTTCCCGGTTGGCATCCCGTTCAGTCTTGCGGTTGGTACGAATCGCCTGCACCCGAGCCCGCTTGCTGGTACCATCCCGCGTTTTTTCCGCCTGTTCCTGAGATTGTTCAACGACTTTGGCAATTTCGGCGTGTAATTCCGCTTTCGCTTGACGTTCTTGAGTCTCTTGGCGAACAGCGCGTTCAGATTGGACTTGCTTCCAGGCGTCATAGTCCCACCACGTAAACCCTCGAAACTGTTGGTTGCGATCCAGCAAAGTACAGGGTTCAATGCGCAGTCCGTTTCCCTCCCACAGATAAATCACGTCCATCACCCGGGGATCGTAGGTAACGGGTACGCGAAATGTCCCCTGTGCTCGCGCTCGCTCATACCACTGGGCGCGAATAGCACGTTCCGCGGTATAAAGCACCCAGCGAAACTGAATCCCGCGTGGAGTCACCGAAGCTTCAGCCCCAGGGAGTAGATTTAACCGAAGGATATCCGGAGGCACAGATCGCAAATAGCCCGAACGATGGGTAATGCCCCATTGCCATAGGTCCAAAGGATACAGCTCCACACCGTCTGCCATCATGTCTTCGGTCAAGGGATAGGAATCCAACCGCTGATACTGGTTATGATCGCGTATGCTCAAAACCATGAGACGCGTAAATTCCTCCAATGTGAGCACCGCATCCAGGCGATAATCCGGTTCTCCTCGTTCCCGGTCCTTAACCACCGCACTCGGTAATTGATGGACGATTTTGAGATTCATCAACCGGAAGTTTTGCTCGATAATAGCTTTGAGATCTCCCCGATTGGGTGGAGTGTTAGACGCCCGAATGGCCAACGCATTGACCAATTGGTCGGCGTTATAGCCCTCCAGTTCACCTCGGTCCGCCAAGATGGCTTCCGGCAGGGGTTGCGCCGACCACCATGTGGTATCCTCTATCCCAAATTGGACGCAAAATCCCGTCTTGTCACTTACCGCGTTTTCCAATGCCAACATGGCGCCTAACCAGCTCGGACCTTTCAGAGCAACCGACAGTCCAACAATCACGCGGCTAAAAACGTCTTCCACCATATACACCACAGGTCGACCGATTACGCGGTTACGATCCCAGCGGCTAACCAAATAAACGTCGGCAATGGTGGCATCGATCTGATATAGAGCCCCAGGACCTTGAGCCATCTGGGTAGAATCCCCCGTGATAGGCCGTCGGCTTAAGGCGTATCGTCGTTCACCCAAACGCCGCTTTTGGGAAGTTTCCCAGTCCCGTTCCTTTTCGCACCAATAACGCAATTGGCCGAAGCTAGGAAGGTCAGTAACCGGCGGAAGAATAGGCACCAAAATATCTTCCCTCTTGCCATACCCCTGATGAAATAGATGCTCCAACATAAGTTGATACGCCTCTTTCAACGTGCGGGCCTTTCGGGTTTCATAAAACAGGCGGATCCCTCGTCGAAACTTTTCCCGGATTACCTCGTCCACATTGATTCCGGCTTCGTCTGCACGCGTGTTTGTCCGCCGGTCCGGACGACCACGCTTACGGTCGCTTACCCCCTTGGTTTGGCCTCGACCGCCACGACGTTCATAATAGGGCAGCAAGGCATTTTCTGTTTGGCCGCCCCACCAATAACGCCGAAGATATCCGTAAACCGTTGTCTTCGTGACCCCAGTACGCGTCGAAATATCAGCAATCAACGGTCCCCCGCGTCTCTGAACGGTACAGGCCGTCATCATCCCTTTCCACCAACGGCTGAATTATCACACGCCTGGTCGCGTTGTTGCCGCTGGGATTCCGAGACTAGATCGTCTGGACGCATACCCTTTAAAAACGGGTCTTCTGTCAAGAGACGGGCTATGCCCTGATCGACCGCACTCTCCAAATCCTTGACACGGCGCCAGACCGGCATCGCTTTGGGATCCCGAACATCGAAAAGCTACGCATCCGTATGGGACAGATCAATCCACAACAGCCGCTCTGTCAGCGGATCCCCATTGTCTCCCAGCCACTCGACAAGTTGGTTTACCACCCAATTCATGAGATGCCCACCTCCGAGGGGGGAATGCTCCGATACCGCAATTCCAGCGGTTGGCTCATGCTGAATGGCGTGAACCAATCTACCTGCCACATGCGGGTCGCCAACAAATGGCGCACCACTGACAAGCTGGTTCCCGGATCAAGCCCCAGCCGGTCATCGACGGCTTGTACAATCTCAGATAGCGATTCGCCCTTTGGCAACGCCTGTTCCAACACTGCGCGAATGCGTCGAATATCCGACGATGTTCCCGGGGACAAAGCCTCGGCAAATCGGTAAGGCTGGAGCCAATCCAGATTATCAGCCAAAGTCGTGGGAATATCCCGTTCCGTCACAATATGCCATGGCACCTGGCGCTTGGTCCAATATTGGCGTTCCAACTGGAGCTTTTCTAACACCCGTGGTCGAGAAAGTTGATCTGATGGCTTAACGGTGAGAACTTGCCCTGCCAGCCCATTTCCGTTTTTCACCGTAATCACAAAGTCGGATGTCATCACCGTGGGATTTTGAGATTTGGGATCGTGCGGATGTTTAATCCCCAGTGATTCCGCCAAAGTAAGGGTTTCTTCGAGAGGGAAAAGCGGAAACTGTTCGCGAATATCTGTAACGTGCTCCGACCAATCCAGAATCAAAAAGCACCGATACTCCAGTTGACTGAACAGATGATGGACGCGGCCAGTCTTTACGCCCTTGGTACGACTGGCCAATCCTTGGGACGGAACGTCTTG